>CAZXRT010000132.1:0-6300 GCA_964642535.1 uncultured Methanospirillum sp. | reverse complement strand
CAACATCCAAGGGTGGTAAACCGTATCCACTGTTCCTTGGCAGTAATATCCCGGTGAATACGCCTTCCAATCCTTCGGAGAAGTTCTTTTCGCTCCTGGTGAGCAGATCGAAGGAATTGCCTGACCTGCTTTACTGTTGATGACTCGATCGGGGGAGTCCTGACAACCTTCGGAGTCCACCCAATCTCCTTGGTAATATCTCGAAGTGTTGCACCGTTCTTCCCGATGACAACACCGGGTTTTTCTGCTTCTATGAGGACTTCTCCGGTATCCTGTTCGAAGAAAATATCTGTTATCCCGGCATTTTCTCCAACCACTTCCCGTATCGCGGATACCGCCCTCTCCGGATCTTCGAGAATCGTAGGGCGGACAACAATCCGTTTTCTCAAATCTCTGGCGAGAATTTTTATTAAATCATCCTGATCTGCAAAATTTTTTGGATCATCAGTATAAATTACCAGCTCAGGTCCTTCAAACTCAACCGAGGCAACTGTTATGCCTTTGGGGACTTTTTTCCGGATCTTTTCATGCAGTTCTTTTAGTCTTTCCTCGATTAACATTACAACCGTCCTAAAAAAGTAAAAAAGGGATAAAATATGACAAATTAATTTGGAATCAGTTTGGTAACTTCAGATTCTGATAATTCCCGGAATTCATCTTTCGTAATGATCACAACAGCCATGCCTTCTCCGGATCCTGCATCACGTTTGATTGCAGAACGAAGGGCCCGTATGGCAAGTTCAGAGGCTTCTGCTTCTGTCATTCCAGCCTTATAGCGGTCTTCAAGAACACCATATGCCATCGGAGATCCTGAACCGGTTGCAACTATCTTGTCTTCACGCGAAGATCCACCGACGGCATCAACTGAGAAAAGGACCGGCCCTGTCTCATCTACGCCCCCAATCAGGAGTTGCACGTAAAACGGGTAATACCGGTTTCCATGCAGAATATTTGAGAGGAGGGTCGATGCAGCACCAATGGACATTGATTTTCCCCTGCGGATCTCATACAGGTTGACTTCGACAGTCATTAACCTGGCAAGTTGCTGGGCATCACCCACTCCTCCGGCGGTCGTAAGACCCATACGGGATCCGATCTGATAGATCTTCTTTGCGGTTTTATTCGAGATGAGATAACCCATCGTAGCCCGCTTCTCGCTGGCTAGCACTACTCCCGAATCAAAAACGATACCGACAGTAGTGGTTCCTTTCATGGTTTCATTCTGTTCTGCCATAACAACACCAGGAATAATATAAATGCAGTGCAGAAGGATTGCAGAGAGCAAAAATGCCTATGCTAAGAGTATCCTGCAATAATTTAAAGATTGTTATTGGTATTTCTCATCAAGCAGGACTTTAATCAGGTCCCGATCAAAGAGAATACTTATGAGACGGTTATCTCCGTTCACCACCGGAAGCTGGTCAACACGTGCCCGTTTCATCTTCAGGGCACATTCACTGACTTCTGCATTCGGGGGAACCATTACCACGTTGGTAACCATGGCAGCCCTGACCGGCCGGTTGGGAAGCTGCACGCGGGAGATGCCGTAACTGATATGATGGACATCCCTGATACTCTCCCATGTCCATTCATCATCATCAGTTCCGGTTGTTGAGAGATCAGAAGTTTCAACCGAATCTTCTATGAGTGCACATCTGATTAGATCCCTCTCACAGATGATCCCCTGCAGTTTGGAGTCCCTGTTCAATACAGGGATTGCTTCAAATCCGGAGATCTCCATGATCCGTCCGACGAGAGGGAGCGGAGTCTCTTCCCAGAGAGCAAACGTCGGGCTCGTAAACCGTTCCTTGATCTCTATCTCGATCTTCATCCTTGCGATTGCAAGAATCAGGTCAGCAACACTTAACAGCCCAATCAGGTTATCAGATGTATCAACAACAGGCAGACGCCTGATGTGATGCATCGTCATAATCCGGGCAGCTTCAAAGATGTTTTTGTCAGGAAGGATGGTGATCGGATTGGGAGTCATCAGGAGAGCGAGCTGATTCTCCTCCGGTTTGTGAAGAAGGTCTTTCCGGGTAATTATTCCGACAAGCCTGCCTTCCTTGAGAACCGGAACACCACTGATTCCCGTCCGTTTTAAGATTTTAAGAACATCGTCACGATTTCCAGGTATTTCCACAGTGACGACATCGGTCGTCATGTAGTCTGATACCAGTGTTGCTGTTGTTATGATCTCACCACCAGGACCGACACCCGGCTGTGCTCAACAACAAAGGAACTGACGCTGCCCAGAAGGAGCCGATCGACATTGCTCTTTCCATGAGAGCCCATCACAAGAAGTTCTGCAGAAATCGCGTCAGCCATCTTGATTATGGCATCTCCCGCATGTCCCTGCTCGAAATGAGTTGTCAGTTCGATATTCTTCTTTTTTGCGATCTCTTTCACACGGTCCAGTGCTCCGTTTCCTTCCTGCTCAAGCAGGCTGTACATGACTTCTAGCTTGTTATCTGCAGGAATATCAGAGAAAAGACCGGTTTCTACCACATAGACCGCATGCAGGTCTGCTTTCCAGGCGGCTGCCTGCTCTACGGCAGCATAGAAAGCTCTCTCACTAACCGCAGATCCGTCAATAGCAACGAGAATGGTTTTGTACATGTGGTCCCCCTCCAAAAGGTCTACAATTGATTTCTATTAGATATAAAAAATAGTTGTGCAGATCCGGCATGATGGTGACCGTTTCACCAGACTTGAAACAGGATCGTGGGAGTAGACCAGATTGCTCCCGGAAATTTCGGCCATAAAAAAATTAGCCTTATTTCCTGACTTTATTTCATGATTTATCCCGGCAGGGGGGAACCCCCGGGTTGCAGCCTCAAAAAGAACTGCAGGATCAATGCCATAGACGGTATGACAGAATGAAATCTCCTCCATTATGCTCGGATTAACAAACATGACATTATCCGTGCCGAAAAGGATCTGAACTTCCTGGTCTGCCATCTCTCTGACGGGGGGATGGAGAGAGGAATGTGTCACTCCCAGCAGAAAGTTTGACCGCGGACAAAGAACAACCGGTATCCCGGCATCAGCGATGGTCCGGACCTGGTGCGGCGTGGCATGAGTGCAGTGAACAAGAAAATCGGGTTCACAATCAAGAGCTTGATCAATATCCGCACTATCCCGCTCTCCTGCATGAAAACCGACAAGTTTTCCCGATTTTTTCATCCTCCCGGCAATTTCTGCATAATCTTTCGTATCCCGGGCACTACTGATTCCTGCACCATCTCCTGCAGACTCTCCCCCTTCTCTTCCCAGGATGACCGGATGGCAGGAAAGGCCAGTGCATGCATCCTGCAGGTATCGCACACCGCTCACCCCTCCTTCCCTAAAATCGGCAAAGCCGGCAGTTCCACTGCGGATCATGTCCGATATGGATGTCCTCATGGCACTAATCAACTCACAGGGAGTCGTTTTTGCAAGGATTCTGTGCTTTAATCCATCCGGTGGTGTGACCAGTTCTTCCAGGGTTCCGGAGCAGCGGAGATCAAGAGCTACAGTATCTGCAAGATGCGTGTGTGCATTGAAAAAAGCAGGAGATATCCACCGGTCATTTGCACGGATCTCTTCCTCAACATGAGTAATAATCCCGTTCCTGACAATTACGGTGACCGGACGGGGCTCAAAAGAGCCCGGAAAGAGCCCGGTCCCGGAGTATAATTCTTCCTTATCCATTATCCAGTTCCAAACCTGCATTTATATAATCTGCAGTTCCATTATTTGTTATGGCAAAGAAGTCAGGTGGAAGACTCATCTCTTCTGCCGGTCTCGTCAATTATTATGACAGTGAGGACCGGCGGGCCGTCCATATCAGCCCCTATGTGGTTCTCGGATTAGCAGTCGGCATTGGTGCAGCAGTCTTTATCCTTAATCTGGTCAAGTTTTAATCTCCTTTTTTTAAGTGAACGTCTGATAATATCCTCGCTCTCGGTAAAGTAGATATTATCGTGGCCTGTCCATTTCGGGCATCCTCTGAAAAGAACCACTGGAACCCCATTATTACTCTCTCCCATAATCAGGTTCGCAAACCCGGCAATTTCATCGACAACTGCTTCTTCTGTTATCTCAAGAACCTTTCCAAACAGATCGGTATCTCCTCGGAAATCACGAATCGCAGACATTCCATACCAACCGATTGCGTGACCGGTCTGCCCTCTTCTGAATGCACGGCCACAGGTATCAGTCAGGATGACTCCACAGTCAATTCCTGACAATTCTTTGATTCGTAAGGAAAGTTTCCGGGTTTCTTCCATTGGGTCAGGAGGAAGAAAGATTGCAGTTCCGTCCTCGACATTGCTTGCATCCACTCCGGACCTGACTCCCACATGCCCGCAGGCAAGAGCAGTCAGGGTAAACGGCGTTTCAAGAATAACTTCTGATGCCTGGTCAAGGACAATCTGTAAAAAGCGTGGATCCTCGCCAGTTACCGAACAGATTCGTTCGGCCTGCTCTCCGGGTACCATATCAGCTAGTCGCCGGGAATATCCGTTTGCTTTTGAAACGATCGTTGATGCAATACAGAGGATATCTCCCTGTTTCAGATCTGCATTCCTGTAGATCAATTGTGCAATATCGTCTCCTCTCTGTATCAGGGGGAGATTGGAAATGCCAAAAATCGTAACAGTCGGTTCCATGTGTATCTCTGCTCAATAAGGGATGACCTCCTCTTCTCATTTATCGGTTTGGATCTGACACCTTTTCGTCAGTTCGTTCCGAAAGATTGATGTGGAGAGGAGATTCAAAGATCCAGACCATGTATCTCGTTATCCGGTGCGTCGGTTGTGGGCACATCATGACCTCACCGGATCATCATCATCATATCCTCTGCCCGGTATGCGGGATTACGACATCACTCGCAGCAACCCGGGTATATGTAAACTGTAAAGACCGTTCTGTTGCAGAGGATATCGCCAGTCAGCTCGAAGAGATATTTCGCCGGAGAAAAGGCAAAGATTTGAGTGAAGAAGAACTCATCATGCTTCGACAACGTTTTGAAGCATGGGAACGTCATAACCGATGGACCTAGCACCGTTTTTTTTATGAAACCCGAATCAGAAACTTTCGATTTCCCGATCATTACACCGGATCACCTCATGGCCTGGTACCATGTTCTTCTCAATGCCCATGGTCATCAGCACTGGTGGCCTTCAGACGGATGGTTTGAGACGATAATTGGAGCAATCCTTGCCCAGAATGTCGCATGGTCAGGAGCACGGAAAGCAGTTTTCCACATGCGGGATGCCGGCCTTCTTGATCCTAAAATCCTGGCACAGACAGACCAGGATCTGATTGCACCCCTGATATACAGTTCCCGGTATTACAATCAGAAAGCAGCCAGAATCCGGATTTTTTCACAGTGGTTTATGAAAACCTGTCAGGGAGAGATCGGGCAGATGGAAAAGGAAGATGTTTCCACCCTCCGGACACAACTCCTCTCCCTTCACGGGTTCGGCCCGGAAACGGTTGATTCCATACTTCTGTATGCCTGCAATAAACCCGTATTTGTCGTAGATGCCTATACCCGTCGGATCGGATCAAGGATCGGGTGGTATCCGGAATCGTTCTCATACCACCAGATGCAGCAGTTCTTCATAGACCGGCTTGAACCAGAACCGGACCTGTTCAACGATTTTCACGCACAAATTGTCAATCTTGGGAGCAGAACCTGCAAAAAAAATCCTGACTGCACTACCTGCCCGGTCCGATGGATAAATACAACTCTTTTCTGCCTCTATGGGAAAGAGTATCATACTACATCCTGAAGTATTCAGCCCCCTATCATGAACAAATCTGAAGAACATCTGATAGAAGAAGCATTTGACCGGACTGTCGCATTACTCTGGCCCCCTTCCCCTGCAGTCTGGTTCCGGATTGCACTGATTGTATTTTTTCTTGGTGGGTGTGTAATCCAGCCATTTGGAACAGATGATATCATCCTTCCGGGTTTTCATACCGATGAAGTAGTATTTCAGGAATATCTCTTACAGAATTCAGATCCTATTTTTCTTAGCATTCTGCTGATTTTTGCGGGCGGAATTGCCTATGTGATCATCAGTTCAATATTTCAGTTTGTCTTCGTTGACTGCCTCTCCTCTGATACCATCATCCTGACCAGGACACTGACTATCAGAATAGGGAAAGGAGTGCGATTGATGATTTTTTACCTGTTTCTCCTGGGAATTGTAAGCCTGGCAGCCATTTTCCTTTCGCTACAAATCTTTGTTCCCGTTTTAACCGGGGGAAATGCAGGTGTAGTTGATCTTCTGATTGCCCTGATCACTG
>CAZXRT010000131.1:4766-6402 GCA_964642535.1 uncultured Methanospirillum sp. | reverse complement strand
TCCATGGTCCGCGAAGTGGTTGAAATGCTCCCGATCACCCCCCTTCCCCGGACACCTCCCTATGTCATCGGGATCATCAATCTGAGGGGCGAAGTGACTCATGTTATCGATCTCGCCATTCTACTCGGAGAAAGGCCAAAAAAGAACAGGGAGGGACAGAAGATCATCATCATCCCTTCTGATGTGACAAGGGGTGAACATGTCGGGATCATCGTCGACAATGTCCAGAGTGTGACGGAAATTCTGGGAAGACATGTATCTCTTCTTGGCGATAATATTACCACCCAGATTAAAACACATATCAAGGGAATCATTAAAATATCGCATGATGATGTACTGGATAAGCATGCAGAGACCACTCGTGAAGCGATGCTGGTGATCTGGCTTGACATTCAAAAGATACTCGATGATATTCAGGGAGCACTCTGACTGTTCCGCTGACTGAATAAGGAATCTCAATCATGGAGAAAAAATTTCCACAACCCGTCTTTCCAAAAATTTCCGTCCCCCAGGTCAGTGAGAAGGGTCTGCCTGAACTGATTCAGGATGTTCAAAAGAGGTTGAATATTCAGCTCACGAATTATAAGCAGGATTATATAAAAAGAAGGCTTCTCTCACGGATGAATTCAACGCGATCTAAGGATTTTTCTGAATACCATCAGTACTTACGGACTCATCCGGAAGAAGAAGAAAAACTTCGCAATGCCCTGACCATCAATGTAACGAAGTTTTTCCGGGATCCTGACGTATTTGACCTCGTGAGAAAGGAAATATTTCCATCTATTCTCAGGGATAAGCGAGCGATAAAGATCTGGAGTGCCGGGTGTTCATCAGGAGAGGAGCCATATACGTATGCAATCATCCTGTATGAACTGGGAAAAACCGGCCCTGCATTCAACGGGGCAATCATCGCAACCGATATCGATGAAGAGATATTAAAAAGGGCAAAGCTGGGAGCATATGAGAAGAATGCCCTCGAAAATATGACTGATTCCCAGATATCAAAGCATTTTGACAAGAAGGAAGATGGGAAATATTACGTCAAGGACCATATCAAGCAGATTGTCAGGTTTCAGAATCATGACCTGATGACCCAGGCACCTGCGAAAATGATGGACATGGTCTCATGCCGGAATGTTACGATCTATTTTAATGAACAGCAGAAAAAAGAGCTTGTCAAAAAAGTTCACGACAGCTTAGGAAAAGACGGGTATTATATCATGGGAATGTCAGAATACATGGCAAAAGACGTGGAACATCTGTTTAAGCCATTCCGCCCGATGCTGAAAGTTTTTCAAAAAGTTGAACAATAGCCGGATTATCCTCTCCGAAGAAGGCTTCCCCGTTTTTTTTTCGGAAGGGGATCGAGACCTGATAATTCCCTGTTTTTATCTTCCTTCTCCTCACGTGCTTTTATCTCATTATACATCATGTAAAAGTTAAAAACAACGGCCATAAGAATCAGCAGGCTCCCAACCCAGAGTCCAATGCCTTTTGGTCTGACTGCTTCAATTGTCCACATCATGATCAGAATGATGAGCAGACCAATGACGTAAAAAGGGCCCCATAACCTGAGATTCAGATATCTCATCGATATCTCTCATATGCACGATTCGTACTTAAATACTCTGGTATA
>CAZXRT010000131.1:0-4666 GCA_964642535.1 uncultured Methanospirillum sp. | reverse complement strand
AACCTCCATTGTATGTGGATGTTTCCTTTGAACCGGTTTACGGGCAGGATGTGATCTCATTCCAGAAAAGAACGGGCGATAAAGAAGGGCAGATAGATGTGACAGTGAACCGCCCGCTGAAGGATGCATGGTTTGAGATGATCGTCTACAACATGAAGGATGGATCAGAAGTTCTCAGGGAAGGGTATGGGAAAACCTACAGCCAGAGCAACAAAACGTTTGCATTGAGGACATCGGGCTCATACCAGTTCGATATGCTTGGAAACAAGATCAATGCTACGGTAAAATTAAAAGTTCCAAGAAGTATGGCAGATATTGCCATGTACCAGAACGTCAGCGGGATGCTTTCCTCACAAAAAGAGAAAGATGGAAAGATCCCTGATGTATTCCTGGTGGTATCAGATCTGCCGGCAGGATGGACGGTGGCAGGTGATGTTACAAGGACCACTGCTGAGTACCAGTCGTTATTCCAGAATGATTACATCACACTCCGCCAGAAAATCAACAGATATGATTCCACCGAGGCGGCCTTAGGAGAACTTGAAAGAAAGAGGGGATCTGCCGGATCAACATCACCATCCCTGGTGGGTCAGAGCGGATTCCAGGAGGAATCTGCGAGCAAATCACAACTGGTATTTGTTCAGGGACTTTACCTGGTTGAACTCAGCAGTTTTTCTGCACCAAATCACGTTTCGCTCACTGATCTTCAGTCATATGGCAGAACAATAATCTCAAAAATATCATCTGCCTGAAATCACTTTTTTTCATTCAGGCGACTGTATTCATCCAGATCATTAATGTTGGTAAAGGAGAGGAGAGACGGATCAACTTTTTTCAGGTCTGAAACCCGAACCCGGACCACATCCATCATAGATGTCATGTCACGCAGTCTCCGTGCTGTGTGGTGAGAGAAAAAATCAATCAGGGCTTGTCTTCGGTATATAGCATGTAAAGGTTCCTGGTACCCGTTTTCCCATTCAGGAATGGCTGCATCTGCATTTCCGATGCTGTGGAAAAGGTATGAGAACACTTCGCTGGAGATGAAGGGCATATCACAGGCTACGACTACCACATACCTACCAGTACATGCCTGGATGCCCATCCGGACACCTTCTGCCGGTCCCTGTTCCTTTCTTTCATCAACTACCACCCGGTAATTCAGATGATCAGGAAGTGAACCGGCCTGTTCATCATCACGGCAGCTGAGGACAATCTCATCAGTAACCTGGTGCAAAACCCTGACCTGCCGATCAAGGAAGGTCTCTCCTTCATACGTGAAGAGATACTTTGCCCTGAAACCAGCCCTTGATGCCATTCCACCAAGAAGGATAAGACCTGAACGCAGTATTTCAGTCATTTTCCGAAGGTTGAGGAAACCGGGATCGGTTCTTGGCTTCCATACGCAGGAGTTCTTCCTTTATCCAGATGTCCGGAGTAAACCCCCCAATCCCCTGGGAACTGACCACCCGGTGACAGGGGATGATGAGGGGTGTGATATTTCTCTTCATGGCCAGACCAACTATCCGGGGACTCGTCTGAACCAGTCTGGCAATTTCTCCATACGTGCAGAGCGAACCATAAGGGATGGAATGGACTGCCCGATAAATATCTCCGTAGACTCCGTCTAATAATAAAAGGGGGCTGGTCAGGGGAATAAAGGAAGCACTCTTACCTGCAAGGAACCGCGTAATCTGTTCTGGAACTGACCCGGGAATCTGACTTTTGGCAAAACGGATCCGGTGAATAATATTTTTGTCCCAGGATACCTGAACATGCCACAGGCCAAGCCGGCAGGACCCTTCGTTCATCCCCATCTCCTGATATGGGCAGGAAAGTCATCAAGAGTGCAGGCGATCAGTTCCTCCTGGATCCATCCGGGGAGGCGGCTTCGGATTTGATCTTCCAGGAACCTTTTTTCTCCAAAAACGAGCACTCCCCGATCCTCGGGCGTCCGGAGAACACGCCCGAGTGCCTGTTGCACTTTATTCAGAGCAGGAAGGGTATATCCCAGGAATTTTCCTTCTTCACCGTAGCGCTGGGCATAGTAATCCATGATCATCTGGCGTACACGATTCCAGGGAGCCAGGGGAAGCCCGATTACCATCGCCCCCGTCAGCATCTCTCCCCGGTAGTCAAGTCCTTCTGAAAATTTTCCCCCGCATACGGCAAACAGAATACCTGATCGTTTGGTTTTTGGCAGATTCATGAATCGAGCAAGGAGCTGTCCTGCCTCTGAGCTTTCTTTCGGTTCGATAAAAACCTCTTTTGAGATATGCATCTCTACATCCCTCACAACGGATTCAAGAACCTGGTAGGAAGGAAAATATACCGCCAGGTTACCCGGCCCGGCGGCGAAGGCAAGAACATACTGAGAGAGTCTCCGGTTATGATCCTGATTCTGCCTCATGGAATATGCAGAAGTAATATCTGATGCTCCGAGAACCAGGCGGTTCTTCCGGGGAAACGCATTTGGCAGCTGAAAGAGTCTGACAGATATCCCTTCAGGAAGGGTTCTGAAGTATAACTGCTGGTAACTGGACAAAGGAGTCAGAGTCCCGGAGATCAAGACCATGCAATGGTGTTCCTGTGCAATCGAAGAAAGAGAGGGAGCTGGATCGATGTTCTGAACTTTTAAGATGATCGAATCCTGTTCTTTCTGGTATATTGTCAGATATGCAGGATTGCGAAGAGACAGGTTAAGCCGATAGAGAAACTCATATAACCGTTCTATCCCGGTTGCCTTGTAATCTCCTTTTTTGGTCTGGGCTTCCCTGATGATCTCGGTGAGGCCCATCAGTTCATCAACCACTTCATCCAGTGATGAATAAAACGATTCCCTGAGGATCATTCGAGCAAATATTGAAGGATCAAACCAGTCTTCTGATTCCATCGATCGTTTCAGTCCGTTGATAAACTGGGTGATCCGGGGAACCAGATGCCTGATGGCTTCAAGATCTTTCATCTCTTTTTTCATCGTCCCAATCTCCCGTTCCGCAGCTTCCAATGCCTGCTGATCAAGAGAGACGGACAGAATATCCTGCATCACATCCCCGCAGTTATGAGCTTCATCGACAAGAAGAAGGATTTCTCCGGGTTCACGCTGGAGGGTAAGATAGATCTGTTCCCGTATAGTATCATCAAGCAGATGGTGATAATTCAGGATGAGAACATCCACCTGCTGAGATGCCTGCATCATCACCTCATACGGACAGAGTCCTTCACATATGTCACCGACGGTTCTGGGATCCACCCCCTTGGAAGAGATGATTTCTGCCTTGCGGCGGCAGGATTCTGAAGGAATGATTTTTATTCCCCCACCTTTTTCTGAATAGACCGCAGATTTGCTCCTGATAAAATACGGGCAGATCAGGGGATGGTCAGGATCATTTTTCTTCATCTGCTGGATGATGAAAGGATCACGTGAAGGTTCCATTGCTCCCCGATCTGCCCGTTCTTTTATCAGGGAGGTAGAAAAGGCTTTCACCGATTCGCATTTCCGGTATACATCACCAAAACCTCCCAGTGGACAGAGTGAACTTTTCCCCACCAGATAGGAGTATTTCAGACCAGGTTGTTTCTTCCGAATCAGATCCAGCTCACGCACATACGTCGCCAGCTGGGATATAGTCCTGACTGCGACAATTATCAGCCGATCCTTTCGCTCAGCCAGAAGAGAGGAAACAACACTGGATTTTCCAGAACCGGTTGGAGCATCGATGAGAAGGACTCCCCCGTCGCGTGCTGTTTCAGCCGCAATTTGAAGCATATCCTTCTGTCCCGGCCGATATGACGGGTAGGGAAACCACCGGTCAGTCTGGTTCATGGAGACATGTTGGTGCTTATGCCACTTATCTCTGCCAGAATGATACTGTTTCAGAGAGAAAAGACAAGAGGATTGATCCCTTTCCAGGGCAGTTTGGATAATCTTTCCGGAATGCAGATTCTGACAGATATATCAGATCCCGGATGTGAGAAACCGGTATCCGTTCACCGGAATCTCAATTTCAAAACATGCCCCTTCCTGAAATGTTCCCGTCTCACGAATAGTTATCCCGGTGAGAGAAAGAATCTCCCTGACGAGGTAGAGTCCCATTCCTGTCCTGCGGGGAATTGTCTTCTCAAAGATGATCTTTTTATTCTCATCAGGAATACCCACTCCATTGTCTGCTATGAACAGGGAGAGTGATTCCGGGTTTTTTTTGTATGTTATCGAGAGATGGGTTGCCTTTTTGCTGTGGACAATCACATTCTCGATAATATTGAAGAATGCATGTTCCAGCAGAGGATCTGCATAGCATTCAAGTCCGTCCAGATCCATGGTCCGGGAAAAGGTTGACAGGTCGAGATGAGAGATAGCATTGAGTATCGAAATAGAGATGTCGTGCCATCGTGGGGGTTTACTCCCCATTTCCTGATATTCGCGGGCATTTTTGAGAATATTATCATTTTTATGGATGAGAGAGTCTACAGAATCGAGATATGGCGATATTTCCGTATCAGTGTTCATTTCACGAATTAACTCAACATATCCGATCAGTGCGTAATTTGTATTGAGAATATCCTGGAAAGTGACATTATTGAGATGAACAAGTTTCTCCTGTGCCTTTTTTGCGATCAGTTCCAGGGTTTTCAGCTCGGTATTATCCTGAATACTCCCGACACTATA
>CAZXRT010000130.1:0-6419 GCA_964642535.1 uncultured Methanospirillum sp. | reverse complement strand
GGAGCAGCAACACTTGATTCAACCAAAGGAAGCTGGTCCGGAAATACCTTCACGATACCATATTCGGGGCTTGAATTCGGAACCTCATATCAGGTTTCGACCTCAGGCTTTAAAAACGCTTCAAATGCTGAAGCTTCAACACCAAGCTACAGCTTTACAACCGCTTCTACCTCTTCGCCTTACATTACCAACATGTCGAACATCACAAGCGACAACATAAACGGCAATATCGAACTGACCTTCAGCGAAGCGATGGACACGAATAGCGGCACGGTGTCTTTGGACGGTGGCAGCACCTACCTTTCCGGCGGCAGCTGGGATGTAGACGCTATTAAATATACCATACCTTATTCGAACCTTTCATACTTCACAACATACTCAGTCGTGCTTTACGGCTTCAAGGACGCAGGCGGTTCGGCAATGCCGTTTGACGATTCGTACTCGATTACAATGGGGGGTGATCCCGACGGCTATAATTGTGACCTTTCCTACGGCAATATTTCAGTTTCGTCGGGAACGCTCACTTATTATACCGATCCGGATACTTCGACTTCCATAAGCTATGACACATCCAAAAATATTGTCATAAAGCAGTCAAACAGAAGCAGCGCAACGGCCAACACCATAACGGTGAGCGACAGCACGGCAAAAATCACACTTTACGGAGTAAATATTTCCGGCGGAACGCCTCTTTCGATAACATCCACATCAGCAGTCGATCTGACGGTCATGAATTCAAATACGCTGACTGGTGGCACAAACTGTGCGGGTATTTTTGTTAAAAACAATTCGTCACTTCATATTTTGGCTGCAAGCACAGGCTCTCTGACCGCGAACGGCTCAGGTCATGCTGCCGGAATCGGAGGTCAGGGAACATTAACTGCTGAGAGTGTAGATTGCTATAACGGAACAATAACCATCAGCGGGGGTACCATCACTGCCAATGGAGGAGGAGATGAGGGCTCGGGTATCGGCTGCAGTAATTATAACAACGCAGGGAACATCACCATTGACGGTGGTACTGTCACCGCTACGGGCGGAGGCGCACTCGGCGGTGCGGGCATTGGAGGTGCCTACGATGGTGAATACAAGGGTGGAACTTATAATATCGTAATCAGGGGCAGCGCCAACGTTACGGCAAATGCTGGTGCAGCATCCTCGGCTATCGGCGGCGGACGTTTAGGCGGGGAAAATAATGGAGTAATTACCATCGAAGGCACGCCTACCGTCACGGCTAATGGAGATGGCTACGGTGCCGCCATCGGCGGTGGTGAATCAACGAGCGGAGGGACAATCAACATCAGCGGCGGTACGGTCAATGCATACGGCAGCTATGACAATGGCGGCGGCGCGGGTATAGGAGGAGGCACTAATAGAAGCGGCGGCACAATCAACATAAGTGGCGGAAATATAACGGCCAGAGGGACTGGAAGCGGTGCAGCTATCGGTGGCGGTAATTTTGGAAACGGAGGGACTATCAACATCAGCGGCGGCACTGTGACAGTTCCGGATTCTAATTTCCAGGGTGCGGGTATCGGAGGGGGCTACGGAGCTGACGGCGGTAATATCAATATCAGCGGCGGTGTCGTGAATGTCCACATTCAAGATTTAGGAGCAGGCATTGGCGGAGGAGACGGCGGCGCGGCAGGGACTATTGCAATCAGCGGCGGCTTTGTAACGGCAGGCAGTACTAATGGTGCAGGCATCGGCTGCGGTCAAAATGGAAGTGGTGGGACAGTCACTATCGAGTCAGGCTCCGTAAACGCAAACAGCGTCTTGCCCGCTCCCACGAACGACGGAACGACTCTTGTCTACAAGTCAACCATAACAGGTATGCCGAATAACACACTTTTAAACTATGAAATCGACCGTTATTTGGACGCAGACGATGACGGCAGTTTTAATGGCAGCCTATCCTGCATATCGGACGGAACCGGCAAAATCTATCTGTGGCTACCGTTAAATGAGGCTAAGCATACAACCGTCGTCGCAAAGGATACCACTGTCACTGAGGGCGGCTCTGATAATGCCTATTACGCGGCGAGCGCTTATGTTACCACGGGCACGAACAATTTCACCGAAAGCTCGCGTTCGCCTTCCTATATCAGAGCAAGCGCCTTGGCACTGCCCGAGTCATACATAATGAACGTCAATCAGACCCACACCTTCTATGCCTTAGCGGAAAATTGCGCCTATCGCGGCGCTGTCTGGACAAGCGACAATACTAATGTTGCAACAGTAAGCAAGGACGGCGACGGAGTTGTGACCACGCTCAGCGAGGGCGAGACGACGATTTCGGCGACCTCCTACGACGGCGGTTTTACGGCTAGCTTTGTCTTGACAGTCGATACGACGGCGCCAAGCGGCTACACCGTCTCCTTTAACGACAGCGATGGCGTCTATATCAACAAAGCGGATGTTTTATCGAATTCCGATTTTTCGTTCACAATAAGCGGGGCGGAAGTGGGAAGTACGTTGAGCTATACGGTGAACAAAACGGACCTAGTACTTAATACTAATACTAATCTATATGAGGAAGGGGCTACCGCGCTATACATATCGGGCTCTATTGCCGTTACTTCCTTGATGCCGCCCGTTTCAATCGGCACGCTGGCCACTGACAGTTCATCGGACGGAAAATACACGCTGAGTGTTACGCTTTCGGATGCCAATGGCAATACAGGCCCCGCTGCTACAGACATAATAACTGTTGATACGATTTTGCCTGCTACGGTATTTAGTGATGATTATGTGATATACGCTGTTGGTGAACCATACGTTATTACAAGTAACAATGTTGGTAACATTTATGGAGCAATCAGTTTCATGACATGCTTTGAAATAGGTGCCACATTGAATTATAGCTTTACGGACGCAGTCCACACGCTTGCCGGTTCCTCTATAATAACTACCGAATGGGGTTATGCTTTTGACGGAATCAGCCTTGAAACCTTAAACGACGGAGATCTAACTCTAAGCGCAGCCCTGACTGATACCGCAGGCAATATCGGTGCTACATTAACCTATACTTTTAAAAAGTGTACAGCTGCGCCTGATTTTTCGTTGAGCTTGGGCCAGACCTTTATAAACAGCAGCAATGCTGACGGCCTCTCCTTTACGGTAGGTGATTTCGTCTTTAAGGATCACAGCACGGATTACATTGCCAATATTCGTGAGGCGGTAAGCAGCTACAGCTATACTGTAAGCGATGGAACCAATAGTATCAGCGTCGCAAAGACCAACTTTGCCTCTACACTGACAAAATACTCGGATGAAGCCGTGGTAGACGGAATCGATGTGAGCGGGCTTGCCGACGGGACACTTACGCTCACAGTGAAAATATACAATAGCTACAACGATTCAACAACAAAGATAGCGACGATAACAAAGGAAGCGTTGCCCCCAACGGTCACTCTGCCCCCTGTCAGCACCGCAGCGACAAGTATCGGACTTAATTTCAGCGAAACAGTCACCGCCGTGGAAGGCAAGACAGTTTCCGTTTCGGACGGTACTGATACCTATACCTACACGATAGCTTTGGCTGATAACTACCTCAGCGGCGAAGGCTCCTCCTGCAAGGCGGCGATACCGCTTACGGCCTTTATAAACGGCGTAAGTACGCTGACTCTCGACAGCACCAAAACATATACGGTGACCGTAGCCGCAGGTGCCTATAAAGACGCCGTGGGTAATGAGCTTGCCTACACGGAATTAGGCACTCTTTCAATTGTGACAGCCGTCCAGTCGGTAACGGTAAGCGGCGGAAGCAGCGTAACCAACGGAGGCACACTACAGCTGAGCGCAGCGGTTCTACCCGCTGACGCCGCAGATACAAGTGTGACTTGGAGCGTCGCTAACGGAACAGGCAGCGCGACGATAGACCAGAACGGACTCCTGACCGCAACCGCTGTAGGAACCGTGACGGTTACGGCGACAGCACACGACGGCTTGGGCGCTTACGGAACGCTTGTCGTGACTATAATGGCCCCTCCCAGTGGCGGGGATTCGGGTGGCACGGGCGGCACGGGCAATACAGGCAATACAGGCAATTTGGTAGATACCACAACAAATAATGGCACTGTCATAGCTTCGACAACGATTCAGGGAGCGACAGGCTCAAACGGCATAGCCTCGGCGAGCGTTACGGAAAGTCAGTTTGCGGCCGCTCTCAAGAAAGCGGCTGAGGAAGCAAAAAAGCAGGGAGCAGGCAGCATAGAGCTTGAAATAAAGGTAAACACCTCCGGCAATGTGACCGGCGTGTCCGCGACAATTCCGCTAGCCGCTTTCAACTCAGCCGTAAGCGGCGGCATAGACGCGCTGACGATATCGTCTCCGGCTGCAAGCATATCGTTTAATAGTGCCGCGCTGTCTGGAATAAAAGCTAACGGAACCGGCGATATCAATATATCGGCAGTAAAGGTAAACGTAAACGAACTTCCACAGGAGGACAGAGAAAAGGTTGGAAACAGACCGGTCTATGATCTGACACTTACTTCCGGCGGCACCGTAATTTCGGATTTCGGGGGTGGCACAGCAACGGTAAGCGTTCCGTATACGCCTGCCGCAGGAGAAGACCCCGACAAAATCGTATTCTATTACATTTCCGACAGCGGCGAGATGATAGTAGTTCCTGACTGCGCATACGATGCCGCTACCGGCATGGTGACCTTTGCAACAAAGCATTTCTCCAAATATGCGGTCGCTTACAACGACGTATCGTTCTCTGACGTTTCCGGCTGGAGCAAGGAATATGTAAGCTATCTTGCGGCGCGCGGAATCATAAACGGAACGGGGGAGGGCACATTCAGTCCCGATTCCAATATCACACGGGCTGAATTTGTGACTATACTCGCAAAGCTCTCCGGAAATGATCTTATCACGTATAAAGCTTCATCGTTCAGCGATGTTGCTGTGACAGACTGGTACTCAAAGTATGTGCAGTGGGCCCTCGAAAACGGGATATCGAAGGGAACGGACGGCAAGTTCAATCCAGACGAATATATTAGCCGTCAGGACATTGCGGTGATGATAGCGCGATATGCTGAAAAAGTCGCGAAATTCACATTGCCTATTACGAACAGTGCCGTAACTTTTACAGACGGCAAGGAAATTGACGCTTATGCTTCCGACGCAGTTTCGGCTATGCAGCGGGCAGGCATCATCTCCGGCAACAGCGATGGCAGCTTTGCACCGGTTGCAAACGCTACCCGTGCCGAAGCGGCAAAGATGATTGCGATTCTGATGCAGGAGATGATCTGATCAGCACTCTCATACGGCAAACAAATAACAGGCACGCTTTTTAGGAAACGCGTGCCTGTTACTTATTTATGCGTTATTTATTTACTATCATTTAATCGGATGCTCCTCGGCCCATTTACGTCCGTAGGATTGCAGCTCATCCATACAAATGTCATTGTTCCATTTGCGGAAGCAGCAGCCGTTCGGGATAGAAGGATAGAACCGGCCCGCGGGGCAGTATGTATCGATAGCGCGGCGCACTTCGGCACGAATCTGTTCCTCAGTGATGTTTTCAATATCAATGGCTGGGCCATCGATACCGCCTATCATTGCCAGCTTTCCTTCAGTTATGCGTTGAATTTCAACAATATCATTCTGTGCGATTACACCCTGCCACACCTCAATGCCCATCTCAACCATATCCAGCACCAGCGGCTGACAGATGCAGTCGGCATGGTGCATAAACATGATGCCGCATTCGTGAGCGGTTTTTACTATCTCGGTGTGCAAAGGCTTAATCAGCTCGCGCCAAAGCTTCGGCGGCAGGAAAACATTCTGCTTGGAGCCCCAGTCATCATGGAAAAAGACGATATCCGGCTGAAAATGCTTTGCTGCCAGCTTCAGATATTCAATCTTGTAATCGGCAATGGCGCGAAGCAAGCCGGCCATTTCATCCGGGTAGTCCATATAATTAATCAATGCGTTTTGTATTCCCATCAGGTGATGCGAACGCTCAAAAAGCCCTCCGGAGCAGAAAGCCGCGCAAAATTTTTCATTCTTGTTGACCTTTTTCGCCTGCTCCTGCGCGCCGCTCCAATCAAGGTCCTTAAGCGTCGGAACCTCCAATTGCTCCTTCCATCTGGTAATGTCCTTGATAACGGCATTCTGGTCATTAACAACGGGATGCGCACCGGGGGCACCCGGTTTGAAGCAGTAAGTCGTGCCCCATCCATCCTTATGATGCTGACCGTCCTGCGGAATTCTGTCACGCAAATAGGCCGGGTCCAGCACAAAAGCCAACGCGGGCATGAAGTCTCCATAATAGTCAGGCTGCTGACGGTTAAAAACCGCCATAACGTTTTCTCTGGGAGTCAGCATAATATCTCCTCACATTAATAATTAATGATAGGCGTTTGCGAAACGCCGTAACGCGCATAAATACTAGCTTTTTCAGGGTTTAA
>CAZXRT010000129.1:4432-6448 GCA_964642535.1 uncultured Methanospirillum sp. | reverse complement strand
TTACGGGGTGAACCGCAGTACTTTCCTCATCGATGGAAACGGGAAAATTATCGCCATATGGAGGAGCGTGAAGGTAAAAGGGCATGTTGAGGAGGTAACCTCCCGTCTCAGGGAGATTGCACACAAGGAACCTTGATCAGAATACTTCCACCCCGTCATCCATCGGCTCGCGCAGCCGCTCACCTGTATAGGCGTTGATCTCAACGATCTTCTTTCCTTTGATCTGCCAGACCGGGATATAGAGTTCCCGCAGTTCAAGGGCGATATTGCTTCGGTCAGGGGAGACATTCTTTTCTTCATAATATATCGCATCACCCCGGACCTGCTTGACCCGGACCATTCTGGACATATTCTGAACCAGAAGACCGGTGATCTTTTCATCGGCTGCATCACGGTCGATCTGGGCACGAATCACCTCGGAGCCCTGCGGAATGACCCTGCGGGTGACCGTATCGGGATCGATATCCGTGAGTGAGCCGTTGATTGCATTTAAGGCACCGACACCGGACCCGTCAAACGAGACCTGTTGATCCTTAAAGCTGCCCGCTCCCCTGCTGGTATACCGGTACAGCCAGTACGGCAGGAACTTGAGAGTGGCAACTCCGGGCACTCCGGCCTTCTCCTCTGCTTCCTCGCGATGAATCCGAACAGGGAGGTGGGGAATTTTCACCTCTGACAAACCCCCCTCTTCATGTCTCGTGTCTCCTTGCCGGGCTCCTCCTGCACCAAAGGGAAGGATCAACTGCCGGTCAAGAACCCTTGAGAGAGCAGATTCTCCTGCATACCGGGCAAAGTCTTCAGCATACCAGACTGTACAGTCCGGCACTTCTATCCCTGAATCAAAGGTGACCAGCAGTTTTTCGCAGACCAGTTCCCCGGATTCTCCTTTCACTGAATATTCCGTTTCTGAGAACCGGGAGACTTCTTCCGGATCATCTGAACAGACCACAACGAGAAAGGTTCTTTCTGATATTGCTGAAAGATCTATCGGTGGAGCTGCATGGTGAACATCATATCCTGCTGACTTCAGGATATCCATAACTGTCTTAACTGCTTTCTCCCTGATCCTCTGTTCCATCTCTTACAGGTTCACTCATAAAAAAGAACAATTTTTCTATCAATATACCGGATATCCTGAGACATGAGTGATCCCCTCAGGTTTGTCAGCCACCGGATAGAGGATTATGCGATGCAGGTCACCTTTGATCCTTCAGAGGGAACCGGAACGGTGGTCTATAACCTGTCACTTGTCCACAAAGAGGATCTTGAGCACACCCTCTCGGTATTCAGATCCACATGCGAGACAGGGGTTGCCCCGAGTGGTCTCATCAGAATCCTTAACGAAGGAGAGGTAAATGACGGATACACCATCCCATCCGGATACTGTGGCCTTCTGACCCTCTGCAGTACCACCCTTGACGGGATTTTGGTAAACCGGGGAATTCCATTCAATCCGATTGGCGGAGGGGTGATCGAGGTGATCGACAACACCCCCCGCAGGTTCACCCATCTTATCAAGTATGAATATACGACCATCGATCCGCTGCAGGTGCTCATCTCACAGGAGATCACATCGGTTCAGAATGTGATGCGGACAGGAACCGGCAGCCTTCTTGGAAATATCAGGGAATGCCATATGGAGGCTGAAAATCAGGTGGAGAGAATCCTGGAAGAACTGAACGAGAGTTACTTTACCGGAATCCTCGATCTCGGACTTCCCAACACTCCCTGTCTTGGTGTCGCGATAGATCCCCAGTACATGGGAGTTGCAGCACTGGGTGGAACTAACTGGATGGCTGTTCTCCGCGAAGAAGGGATCTACGTAAAGATGCAGGCTATGAAAGGAGTGACTGACATCTCAAAGATGCAGTTCATTTCAGATCTGTAGGGTATGACCAACATATATAAATTCAAGACAAATGGATGAACTCATATGACTGACCTCCCGCTCAATAACCCGGATATCAGATCTGGAGCTGAGATACTGTCAGTTCTGGCGAATCCGGATTGTATTTG
>CAZXRT010000129.1:1611-4332 GCA_964642535.1 uncultured Methanospirillum sp. | reverse complement strand
ACCATAAACCCGACAGGAGAGACTCTGACGATGGCAAATCTCGTCTCATCTGCTTTTTCCAGTGACTACCTTCCCTATGAGCAGATGCGGGGTGGAGCATACTATCTCTTTGCAGACGAGACAATCAAGAGAAACCCGGTATATCCGGTTGATATTCCGGATCTCAGAATTGTTGATGCAACCGGGACGATCCTCCCTGAACCCCTCCCTGACCGATCACTCTATGATCTGGTCGGCGATGAACTCAGGCTCCGTTTTCTGAATCATCCCAAAGAGTTTGAAGATCTGTATCCCAAACTCTATCTCTTCACCTGACCGGCAGGCAGGGGACAGGACCCTGCTTATGGCGGGCTGAACAATTTCTGGATACTACTTTTTCTTCGGTTTCATTCTTCGGGATCCAGCCATTCCGGTCAAGCGATCTGATGGCGGAATCAATATCGGCATAAGCAAGCCCGATTTCGCCTTCGTCAGTCTGTCCTGACCACAGGCCGGCACTCGGGGGCCGCGATATAATAGAGGAAGGAACTCCAAGGATCCGGGCAAGTTCCCAGATTTCACTCTTCAAAAGATGAATAATCGGCTGAACATCGGCTGCATTATCACCATGTTTGGTACAGTACCCAAGCAGATACTCGGTCCGGTTCGAGGTTCCGCAGACGAGCGAGGAACTCCGGTTCGCATGATAATACAGAAGTGCCATCCGGGTTCGTGCCATCAGGTTTCCCACGAGGTAGGGAGTTTCGAGAAAATCAGCAAGTTTGCGGTACTGATCGATGACAGGCCCGATCGGGACGGTCTCAATCTTCATTGAGAGGAAACCGGCAAGGGCAGCGACATCTGAAGCATCTTCTGCAGGAGTTACATCGCTGGGAAGAAAGATACCCGTCACCCGTGATACACCGACTGCCCTGCAGCAGAGAGCAGCAGCAAGCGCGGAGTCTACCCCTCCGGAGATACCAATTACGTACCCCGATGCTCCGGCATTATTCAGGGTTTCTCTCAAAAAATCACAGATCGTATCAGCTGTATCCAGGCCAGATGTCATCAGTATACCTGCATACTACTTCCTGCTGAGAGAAAAATAAGGATTGCTGCCAAGCTCGCAAATCTGGTCACGATACCTGCGCAGGGCATGGGGAGCCGACGGGTGATGGAAGGTAAATTCTTCCAGAAACTTCTGGATATCGGTTCTATCACAGACAGGACAGGGAACCGGTTTTTTCTCTTCCCCGCAGAGTTCAGCACCTTCCCTGAATTTCTGGTAAAGATCCAGTTCTCCGGCTGGAATCTCACGAAAGGGCTCTATACACGGTATGTCACACAGGTTTTCCCTGTTCCCGAGAAGCAGGGGCAAATCTCCCTGGAAGATCCCGGAGAGGATCTCTTCTGCAAGATCATCGGCAGAGCGAGGAAGGGCAATTTTTGTACATGACGCATCAGATCCCTGCCGCACTAGATCCTGCAGCCATGCTCCGGAATAGGGTTTCTCATGGAAGGAGCCTTGAAGAGAAACCAGGATAATGTCTTTCCTGCCTGTAATCAGATTGCAAAGAAAGAACTCAAGGGCCGGGCTGTGATTCATCCCCATGACCATTCCGATCCGATCATCCCTGCAAAGCCAGTGATGCTGTCTGATCACCCGCTTGGCACGGCTTTCGATATCTGCTGCAAGGTGCTCAGCACAGAGATGACGCCCCGAGTAGCGTTGAAACAGAACCGGGGGGGCAGAACATCTGAAACACGTCATGGGATCTCCGATCAGGCTTAACTATTCTCTGCCATAAACCCATAAGCTGATGCATCTATCGGCTGATCATATCAGGGCGCTCCATAAGTATGAACTCAGGATCCTTCAGTCCCTTGAATATCTGATGAGCCGGTTTGACTGGGTTCCTGTTGAGGATCTGGTAAAGAACGCCCGCCTTTCTGCCAGTGAAGTTGACTATCGGGTTCGGCGGCTGGTCGACCGGGGAATGATCAAGTTCAGTATGGTCCCCTACCCCGGTTATGCCCTCCTATATAACGGGTATGACTCCCTTGCCGTTCACCACCTTGTTAAAAAGGGGACAATTTCCGCGCTTGGAACACTCATTGGAGAAGGGAAAGAGGCACTTGTCTACGAGGCCATCGGAACCGGTCCGGTCATCCTCAAGTTCCACCGGGTAGGACAGCGATCATTTAAAACGGTCCAGCGATCACGCGGGTTTCTCCCCGATAAAGGACACTGCCCCTGGATTTTTGCATCCCATCTCTCTGCAGAGCAGGAGTATATCGCTCTCTCCACCCTTCACCGTACGATAACAACACCGGTTCCGCTCCTGATGAACCGGAACGTGGTTGCGATGTCCCATGTCGCAGGTCCAAACCTGAACTGCTTTACCCTGGATGATCCGGAACCATTCTTCCATGAACTCATCTCACAGATTACGGCAGCATACCGGCTGGGTTTTATCCACGGTGACCTGTCTGAATACAATATCATGGTGGAAGGGAATCATCCGGTGATCATTGACTGGCCTCAGTGGGTAGCGCCGGATCATCCCAATGCCGAAGAGATCCTTGATCATGATGTCAGAACCATCTGCCAGTTTTTCCAGCGGAAATACCAGATCAAAACGGATCCTGATGAACTAAGGAGCAGCGTGATCGGGTGAGAGTATTTGGAATAGATATTATCACCGGGTCGGTCAGATCAAAGACCGTTCTCCCGAAATATGC
>CAZXRT010000129.1:0-1511 GCA_964642535.1 uncultured Methanospirillum sp. | reverse complement strand
GGTTGCAGCGCAGGGAACCGGGGTGGAGGTGGTTGCCTTTGAGAGAGAGACAGAGATCTCTGTCTCGCGTAACCGATCACCGGGAAAAGGGGGATGGAGCCAGAACCGGTATGCACGCAAGATCCATGGTAACGTCCTCACCTATGCCCGGGATATTGAGCAGGAACTCCAGAGTGCAGGGCTGAACTTCTGGAAGAAGGAGTATAAAGCGTTTGGAGGGGTCTCCCGGGTGGTATTCCATGTCAGGGAGCAGCGCGAGCAGGTCCCGGTTTTCCCATCACGGGGAGGTGATGTTCAGGTACGAATATCAGGAAAACGGCTTGACCGGATCCAGTTCCGGCCTCTCAGTACGCGTCCCCGATACCTGATCGTGGGTATTGACCCCGGAACAACAGTCGGAATCGCGGCTCTTGATCTGAACGGTGATCTGATTGCGGTCCACAGCTCCCGCCAGATGGGGATGGGTGATGTGATCGAGTTCCTCTACTCGCTGGGAAAACCGGTAGTCATTGCATCAGATGTATCTCCGATGCCATTTTCCGTGGAAAAAATCCGGAGGGCATTTCAGGCAATAGCCTATACTCCCCGCCAGGATATCAGCGTGGTCACCAAATACGAACTGGCAGGCAGATATGAGTATGCCAACGATCATGAACGGGATGCCCTGACCGCTGCAATTGAAGCGTCACGGTATTGGAACCACAAATTTGCAGGCCTGCTGAAACGGATCCCTCACGGCGTTGATATGGAAGAGATCAGGGCCGGCATCATCAGGGGCCATTCTCTTGAGCATATCCTTGAAACGATCCGCGGACCCCGGAAAAAACCTGAAGAGAAGAGACCCGAAGTCATCATCGACTCGTCAGATGACCGTGTCAGGATTCTTGACGGACTTGTGAAAGATCTGAGGGCGATCATCACCGACCTGAAGACAGATCTTGAAGAGGTAAAAACTGAGAACCAGAAACTAAAACGGGAAATTGGATCTCTTCGGGCTCAAAAATCCGCTAAACTGAAAACCGAACCGGAGATCGCAAAACGGGATCTTATCATCGAAAACCTGAAAAAAAGGCTTCGAAACGAGGAGAAAAATAGTAAAAAACTTCAGAAGAGACTAAAACGGCTCAAGGAATCGGAGGAGGAGGGAGAGGAGGCAGATACCATGTCGGTCAAGGTGCTTGCTGATCTCTCCCGTGAGAGCATCAGACAACTGAATGAACGGGCGGGCATAAAAAAAGGTGACGTCATCTTTGTCCGGTCTCCAGGGTCATGGGGGAAGAATACCATCCATGATCTGGCTGATATCGGAGTGGGAGGGATCATCCTCGGGGACAAGGCATCAGGATCACCGGTTGAAGAACTCAAACAACTCTTTTTTATCGAAGAACTGCCTGGGGTCACCGGGTATGAAGTTCCGGTCAGGGTAAAAGGAGATTTTGGTACCTGTGATCCTGACCTGTTTGATGAAGCAGTCTCGGCCTGGAGAGAGGAACTTGCCGGGTTTAAGCGGG
>CAZXRT010000128.1:5068-6474 GCA_964642535.1 uncultured Methanospirillum sp. | reverse complement strand
GTGATGCTGATGCTGACGAGGGACGGAGATCAGGGCCTCGTGTTGTGATGCCCGACCAGATGGCCCTGATACACAAGAGCGGGGCTCTCCTGCCGGTCATCATCTCGATGGGGATGATCCCCGCAGACAGGGAAGAGGAATACCGGAGCCTGTATATGATCAGCGGGGGTGAAGCCTCTGATGACCCTGCCTCTCACCTGGGCCCCGGGATGATCCGGCATCTGATGGGAATTACCGCGGCCCTGAGGCTTCCTGCCTTTGTTCTTGATCGGAAAATGCTCCTTGCCGGCTATAACAGCCTTTTTTCAGAACTTGCCAGAAAGGCAGGGATCAGTCAGTATATGCTGAACCGGCCGATGTTTGAGACACCGAATTTTATGCTTTTTGCTGACATGCAGGATCTCCAGGAGATCTTCAGATCGGGAGATCCGGATCTCAAGATCAAGAAGTTCAAGGTCGGAGAAGAGGTGAGTTTTGTCCAGTTCACACGAATTCCCCTGAAAAAGGATGGAGTTGTCACTCATATCTGCACCGTGATGCTTGATGTAACCACAGAGAAGAGAGCCCTGTACGAGGTTGAACGGACCCGGCTGGTATTCTCTGAACTGTTCACTTCTCTTGAAAAACTGAAGGAGTTATCACAGGAGATCAAAGCGCCGGTCCAGGAGATGATCAGGAAGGTGTATGAAGGACAGTCCGGACAGAGGGAGGAAGACTGGGGTCCACGCCTCCTGGCTCTTCTGCGTGAACTCGATCTTGCCTGGGTACAGTATTCAGAGGTCAGGGACCAGATCAGGGGAAAATAGGGAGAGGATTTATGGACAGGTCATCTCTTCCTGTGCAAGATCCTGAAACTCTCTCGTGATCATCTGCCTGAGTTCCTCAATCGATCCGGAGAGATTTGATCTCTCTTCAGGCCGTAGATTGACGATCTTTTCCTGCCTGGCCAGGAGATCTTTCAGATAGGTGAGCATCTTTCGTTTCCGGATCATCTTTTTGCAGGACAATGCCTTCTCCGGACTGACTCCTGCTGCGATAGCTCGGCTGTAACGCTCTTCACATTCGGTGATGATCTCCCATACCTCATCCACCGCAGCAACCAGCATGGTCCTTTCCAGTGGTTTCATGACAAAACCGTCGATCCTGAGTCCGTACCGGATCGCTTCCTCCGTCGTCATGACTTTGCCGGTCAGGATGATAACCGGGATATCAGCGATATCAGGCTCTGATCGGATCTGCTCTAAAACTTCCCATCCTGATACCGGTTCCATGAGAAGATCAAGAAGGACGACGTCCGGGTTGCCGGATTTGATCGCCGGAATAGCCTGAGTGCTGTCGGTCAGGATCTCTGCCTCACGCTCAGGATTGTGTAAGATCCGTTGATAGATCTGAACCAGCGTCAGGTT
>CAZXRT010000128.1:0-4968 GCA_964642535.1 uncultured Methanospirillum sp. | reverse complement strand
TCCTTTATGTTGATGATGAACCGGTTCTTCTGGATATCGGTAAACGCTTCCTCGAAAAATCCGGAAAACTGAAAGTTGATGCCTTTCTTTCTGCTGATATCGCGGTCCGGGTGATCTCTCCCTCCCGTTATGATGCGGTAATTTCAGATTACCAGATGCCGGGAATGGACGGGCTTGATTTCCTCTCCGCGGTCCGGGAGATTCAGCCTGATCTTCCTTTTATTGTTTTTACCGGTCAGGGGGGTGAGGATATTGCAATACAGGCCCTCAACCGGGGAGCTGATCTCTATCTGCAAAAAGGGGGCAACCCGAAGGTCCAGTACGAGGAGATCGAGAACTTCATCATCAACATTGTCGGGAGGGAAAGTCGCAAGGATGAGATCCTTGCAGAAAAAAAGGCTGCTGAACAGGCACTCTCTCTCCTGCAGACCCTGTATGCATATGCACCGTTCGGGTTTGCATTTGTTGACCGCAGGTTTATCTACATTCATGTGAACGATGCCCTGGCCGGTATCGGCTCTCACCTCCGGTGCGATCTGCTCGGGCGGACCATGGAAGAGGCCACCCCCTCTCTGTGGAACCTGATTCGTCCGCTTTTCTCTAAGGTGCAGACCTCCGGTACGGCATCCCTGAATATCGAGATGACCAGCGATATCCCGGCCGGGTCCGGGAACATGAGGGACTGGCTTGTCAGTCTGTATCCGGTCTTCTCCAAAGACGGAGAACTCACCGGGTTCGGGCTTCTTATCATCGACATCTCGGCACGAAAAGAGATGGAGAAGGCACTGGTACTCAGTGAGGACCGGTACCGGACCTTAGCTGAATCTGCGGAAGATGTCATCTTCATCGTCAGCAGGGAAGAGAAACTGGTCTACATCAACTCGTACGGAGCCCGGATGATACGCAGCCCTGCCGACCAGCTGGTTCATGTCTCCATTGATGGCGCAGAGCACGATCTTTCCGATTTAATCGCTCCGCAATACGTCAGAGAGGTCTTTTCCAGCGGCACCGGCCGCTCGTATGACACGGCCCTGAACGGTCCCCGGACCCGGTGGATGGAGGTCCGCCTCATTCCTCTCCCCGCTGCCGTGGTGGATCAGCACCAGGTCATGGGGATTGCCCGTGATGTTACGGATCGAAAAAATGCACAAACCGCACTATTAAATGCGAATAAAAAACTCAATCTTCTCTCAAGCATCACCAGGCATGATATCATCAACCAGCTCAGTTTTCTCTTCATCGATCTTGATGAACTGAAGGAGCATCTCTACAGGGAACCGGAAGGAAGGGAGATCTTTGATCGGGTGAACCTGGCAGTCAGAACGATCCATCACCAGATCGAGTTTACCCGTGAATACCAGGAGATCGGAATCGGTGCACCGGTATGGCAGAATCTGCACGAGATCGTGGAGATGTCAGCGACTTCTCTGCCCCTGGGGGATGTCACGGTCACCGAAGAGAATACAGGGTTTGAAATACTGGCTGATTCCCTCTTTGAGAAGGTGATCTACAACCTGATGGAGAATGCACTCCGGTATGGGGATACGATAACCACCATCCGGTGTTCGGTCGTGGTTGATCCTGAGCCGGTTCTCATCATCGAGGATGATGGTGCCGGGATTGCCGCATCAGACAAAGAGAAGATCTTTTCACTGGGATTTGGGAAACATACCGGTTTCGGTCTCTTTATTGCGCGGGAAATCCTCTCTATCACGGATATGACCATCAGAGAGACCGGAGAAGAGTCGACCGGGGCCCGGTTTGAGATCGGCATCCCTTCCTCGTACCTTCGACCGGCTCCTGGTTCGTCCTGATAGTGAACACTTTTCGTAATAGTCAGGGTTTTCTGATTCACCAGGAAGGGTATAGTCAGGCCTTCTCAACATCCTCTGAACGGTTCAAGTCGTGTTTCATTCGAAACCCGGTTCTTTTTCCTTCTCCTCGTGATATTCAGGTGGAAAGATCCTGCTCACAAGGACGGATCCTATTTCATCCGGTGATTGAACCTGATCACGGGTCCGTTATGGTGTCAGCCTTTTTGGTCACAGGAGGCGAGGAAATACAGATATCCCTGTGCGAATCTTTTATCTCCTTCCGACACATAAATCATAGCAGGGTGGAGATCAGGTGATCCGGATTCTCTTTGTGGACGATGAATACGAGCTCCTGGAGATCGGAAAATGCTTTCTGGAAACTCATCCGGATTTTGTCGTTGACACGATTCAGTCGGCTCACAAGGCCCTGATTCTCCTGAAAAAATATCCCTACGATGTCATCATATCAGATTACCTGATGCCGGAGATGGATGGCCTGCTCTTTTTGAAGAAAGCCCATGAGGTCAGGCCTGACATCCCGTTCATCTTCTTCACCGGCCAGGGTGAGGAGAAGACCGTCATTGAAGCCCTCAACAGGGGGGCTGAGTATTACCTCAAAAAGAACTATGAAGCAGGGTCCCAGTTTCTGGAGCTCTCCCAGCTGATCAAGATCTCCGTTTCCCGGGCCCGCTCCGAGAAGTCAATCCGGGAAAATGAGAATACATTCAGAACAATCGCGGATTTTTCCCCTGACTGGACATACTGGATGGGCCCTGATTCTTCCCTTTCCTACGTCTCCCCGTCATGCGAGAAGATCACCGGGTATACGCAGGATGAATTTATCTCAGATCCCACGATCATTGACCGGATCGTTCATCCTGATGACCGGCAATTATGGATTTCTCACCAGGAAACGATGCCTGATGGTAATTCTGAACAATCGCTTGAGTTCAGGATCATCCATAAGGAGGGGGATGTCAGGTGGATCTCTCATACCTGTCAACAGGTCCTTGATTCATCTGGAGTTCTGCTGGGTGTGAGGGTGAACAATCATGACATCACTGCCCACCGGGAGGCCGAAATCCGGATTTTGAAGGAGCATGAGAATTTCCTGAACATTTTTCATGCCGCCCCGGTCGGGCTTCTCCTCATGGACAAGGATCTGACAGTCATCCGGGCTAATGACGTGATTGCATCCATGGTACTTCGGGATCCTGCTGATATCATCGCGGAGCGGGGGGGAGGGAGTATCGGGTGTATCCATCGTCACGAATCCCCGCAAGGGTGCGGATTCTCTCCTGTCTGTCCGGAATGCCCTCTCCGAAAAGCGATTATGTCTGCGGTTACCGGTAAAATCCGGGTTCATGGGATGATCTGCCCGATGATCCTGAGCATCGGGGGAGTGGCCCGGAAACGATGGCTGAATGTCAGTGCTGAACCGGTTGAGACAAACGGGTCATCCCTGGTGATCGTCGCGGTGGATGACATTACCCGGCAACGGGAGATGGAAGAGGCGCTGAAGGAGAGCGAGGAGCACTACCGGTCCCTCTTTGAGCATATGCTTGAAGGGTATGCGTACTGCCGGATGATCTATGATGATCGGAACCATCCTGTTGACTGGATCTATCTGAAAGTGAATCACGCGTTTGAAGGCCTTACCGGGCTGAAAAACTGTGAGGGAAGATGGGTCACCGAAGTGATCCCGACGATTGCTGAACTGTCCCCGGAATTGTTTGAGATCTATCACCGCGTGGTGACATCCGGCATCCCGGAGACCTTCGAGACCCGGTTCCTTCCACTTGGAATCTGGCTTAATATCTCGGTATACCGGGTCAGTGCCGATCATTTTGTGGCGATTTTTGAGAATATCACCCCGCGGAAAGAGTCAGAACTGGCACTGCAGAACCTGAACCGGGATCTCAGGATTGTCCTTGAGAATGCTCCTGCGATGATATGGTATAAGGACACCCATAACAACATCCTGCAGGTAAATCCTTCTGCCTGCCTTGTGATGGGAATGCCTGCATCATCACTGGTGGGAAAAAACCTCTCTGAAATCCTTCCCGGGAAAGGAGACCAGTATTATCTGGATGATCAGGAGGTTATCCGTTCAGGCATCCCGAAATCCGGTATCATTGAAGAATGGACTGACCCCGACGGGAGGAAGATCTGGATTGAGATCGGAAAGGTTCCGGTATCAGATGATGCAGGGAAGATCACCGGAATTCTGGTGCTCGGAATCGATATCACCGAGCGGATCCGATCAAAAAATGCGATCACTCTTGCCAATAAAAAACTCACCCTCCTTTCAGGGATTACGCGTCATGATCTTCTGAATCAGGTCCAGGGACTGTTCTTCTCCCTGGAGATGGCCCTTTCGTCATCCACGGATCCGGATGTGCGGACTCTTCTTGAAAAATCGATGCTCTTCTCCCAGAATATCCAGCGGCAGCTTGCGTTCTCGCGGGATTATGAGAAGATCGGGGTGAATTCTCCGGAATGGCAGGATGTGCAGTCGGTCATTGACCAGGCAAAAAAAGCCCTGGACCTTGGGGTTGTCAGGTTTCATAACGGCATTGAGGGTTTGAGCGTCTATGCCGATCCTCTCCTCGAAAAGGTGTTTTACAATCTTATTGATAATGCGATCCGGTATGGCAGGACGATCACCATGCTCCGGTTCTCCGGCTGTGAGGATTCTCAGGGGTATATTCTTGTGTGTGAGGATGACGGTGTGGGGATTGCAGCAGAATATAAAGAAGCAGTCTTCCGGCGTGAATATTTCCAGCATACCGGATTCGGGCTGAACCTGTCGCGGGAAATTCTGGATATCACCGGTCTTTCCATCCGCGAAACCGGGGAGGAGGGAAAGGGTGCACGGTTTGAGATCACAATTCCCAAAGAGCAGTACCGGCTCTCCCTGTAGACTCCTCCCGTCACTTGTCCTGGAATGAAAACCCAGGGTCCGGCTGCCTGTTTCTTCACTGCACCGGATTCGAGATGCAAGGACTGATCTCATATCCATGCCTGAAAGGTTCTGGTTCATCCTGAAATTTACCGGTTTTCCCCGGACAGGAGATGTTAGATATCCCTGATACGAACGGTACCTCTGTCATGCCACCCTACCTCTTCGGTCCCGTGTTCTCCCGCAGGCTGG
>CAZXRT010000127.1:0-6532 GCA_964642535.1 uncultured Methanospirillum sp. | reverse complement strand
GCCCCGGCGATTCAACAGAATTACCGCGTTGCACGCTCGTGGTGAGCGTGGGATACAATAGTTGATCGTGGATCCATATAAACAATATGCATACAAGGGCCGTTTCAGCACCAGGGATCATCTTTAGCTCTAGTGAATTACGGCTAAATTATCATTTTTTCCTGCACACATTGCAAAAAGCGCGAATGGATGCAGATCATTAGCGCAGATATCAGAGGATAATGTCTGAGAAAAACGACTCGAAAAACAAGACCATGTTTCAGGATATGGCGATGTGTGTTGATGCAAGAGTACCAAGCAGAATTTAAGTATCAGCTTGGTGCAGATTACGCCATATCCCGTTTCATGGGTTACATACCTGTGTTGTATCAAAGAACGTATAAGTGTTTTCATATTATTTCGGCTAAAATAGTTTTTATTTGAGCCTTAAATTAGAAATGATTGATATTAAAAGGATATGTTCAGACCAAACGGATTACAACAGAAACTCCCAATCCCAACAAAAAACACGCATCCTTTCCCGACAAAATTACTCTTTTCTCCCGGATCCATCACGATGATACTTCCCAAGTTCACTCATCACCAGGACATCACCTGGAAATACCGGACCGTCACGACATACACATAAACCGTCAGGATCCACGCAGCATGAACCACACAGCCCGACCCCGCATTTCATGTACCGGTGCAGACTGAACCGGCCCTTTTGTGCCATATTTTTCTCATGTAAAAGATCAAGAACTGATTTCATCATCAGTTCCGGACCGCATACACAGATGGTATCGTACTGTGTCAGATCCTGCTCCCTCATCAGTCCGGCGATATACCCGTGATACCCCGATGAACCATCATCGGTTGCAATCAGAAGATTTGAAACGGACTTGAGTTCGCGGACATAGAGAAGGTCAGAAGACGAACGGGCACCAAGCAGGAATGTCATCCCGGGATGCTGTCGCGCAAGGGGAAGCAGGGGAGCAGCACCCACCCCCCCTGCCACAGCCATGACCTGCCCGGAAACAGAAAACCCATTTCCATATGGCCCACGAATACCAATCCGGCTCCCCGGAGGTAAGGAACTGAGAATGCGTGTTGCATCACCGACGATCTGCACTGTAATAGCATCCGGTGCAGAGAGGGCCATGGGTATCTCATCAACACCGGGCACCCAGACCATGACAAACTGACCGGGAATGCAGGTGAAAGAATGATCAAAGAACAGTGTCCTGACAGTCGGAGTCTCCTCTACAACGCGGACAATGCTGACAGAAACAGGCAGCTGATCAGACATGGGCACACCCCACAATCTCCGCAGCATCTGTTCCATCAGGGGAGTACAATTTCCCGGTAATTTCCCTGAACAGGCCAGGGTTTCCCCTGAGAGCAGACCCGACCTCAACCGCACTTGCGCCGGCCATCATCATTTCAATGACATCATCAGCAGAAGAAATACCCCCGCATCCAATCACCGGAATGTCAACTGCTTCATATAACTCATAGACACACCGCACGGCAATCGGAAAGACAGCCTTTCCTGACAGACCACCAAACCGGTTGCCAAGAACGGGTTTTCGCATATCAGTTGATATCCGCATTGCTTTCACGGTATTTATTGCAACCAGGGCGTCAGCTCCTCCTTCCTCTGCAGCCTTTCCGATAGAAGAAATATCCGTAACATTGGGAGTGAGTTTGACCCAGACCGGGAGATGATATTGTGCGACGGCCTCTGTGCATCCTTTTACGAGATCCGGATTGGTACCAATCTGGGCACCGTAACCTGCCGCATGGGGACAACTGACATTCAGCTCAAACCCGGCAGCAATGTGAGCAAACCATCCGGCGACCTCGGCAAATTGATCCGGATTCCCCCCAAATATGCTGACGATTACAGGTTTTCCGGAAAGAGGCTGAATTTCATTTTTGAAATCGGATGACGGATTCGGAAGCCCCATCGCATTGAGGACTCCGTCCTCCAGAACAACAAGACATGGCCCGGCATGACCATATCGTGGCTCTGGCCCGATGGATTTGGTGACTACGCCGCCGGCACCTTCTCTGAGCATTCGCGCCAGTGATGAACCACAGGTCCCCAGTACCCCTGCAGCAAGGATGAGGTGGTTATTCAGATTCACGCCACCTGCCTGTACCGGCCCTCCCTTCAGTTGAATCATTCCCACAGAGATCGATATGATGGTAATTATGTATTCGCCATACGTATGAGTATGGCATGACAGGCATTGCCATATTCGGAGCAGGACGGATCGGCGGGGCGGTGGCAAATCTTCTCAATGCCCGGAATCTGGCAGAAAAAATCGTTCTCTATGATAGAAGCCCGGAACTGCTTCAGGCTCAGATGCTTGACATCATGCATACGGGCAGGGAGGTAAGCATATCAGCGGATCTGAAGGATATCCATGAATGTGATGTTCTCGTCTGCACAGCCGGGCTGCCGAGAAATCCAACCATAAAAACCCGGGCAGATCTTCTCCATACCAATATGCCTGCAGCAAGAGAATGTGCAAAAGTCCTTGAGGGATTTTCCGGAGTTGTTGTTGTGGTAACCAACCCCATGGACACAATCACCTACTATCTTCATCAGCTGACCGGTATCGCAAAGGAGCGGATCATCGGATTCGGAGGACAACTGGATAGTTCACGATTCTCGTATTTTCTGAAAAAAAAAGGTATTTCAGGGGACGCTTTCATTATCGGGGAACATGGTGAACACCAGGTACCCCTCTTCAGCAGACTGGAAAGTGCCGTGCCAGAGGAAGACAGGGAATCAATACTACAGAATCTGCGGGGAGCGAGTATGGAGATCATCAGGGGAAAAGGCGCAACGGAGTACGGGCCAGCCTGGCATATATCAGAGCTAATCAGGGCAATCACGCATAATACCGGAGAAATGCTCCCCTGTTCATGTATCCTGGATGGTGAATTCGGAATCTCCGGATGTTCCCTGGGTGTTCCGGCACGAATCGGGAGAGAAGGGGTATTGTCCATCGAAGAGTGGAATCTGGATTCCTGGGAACAGCAACACCTTGAGAATGCTGCTGCCTTTGGCAGGGAGATGAGCAGAAAACTCAGGGATGTCCAATGACCGGCCAGGAAGAAGAACAGCAGATGTCTCTGGACAGAGAATACACACCAGCAAGCAAGACCCGGGACGGCCAGCCGGCTCTCCTGCTGGGCGTAAACCAGGTTGAATACTCAAACAGTCCTGATGGTCCCGTTATCCATCTGTACGGGAGAGAACAGGACGGCACGGCACATGAGATCCAGGTAACCGGTTTTCAACCCTATCTCTATGTAAGGGCAGAACAGGCAGGAAAAACACCGCCCCCTGAAGTAATCAGGGTTGATACCACCCCGTACAAGACAATACACGGGGTGGATGTCAGACGGATCTATACCCGCAGGCCGACCGATGTCAGGGAGGTGCGAAATGAATATACCCATTTTGAAGCTGACATCCCGTTTGCAACCCGTTTCATGATTGACCGGGGGATAACCGCAGGGGTTCGCCTTCCCGCAGGATGCACCCCGGTTCCCTATGAACTGGTAACAGCCGAAGAGGTGAAAGCACCTACCCGGTACTGCATCCTGGATATTGAATGCCAGGACGACAAGGGAGGGCTTCCAAATCCTGAACGGGATTCCATCATCTGTATAACTGCATGGGACTCATTTGATGACAGATATGTCACCTTTGTTCTCAGGAATGAATCCGGGACGCTCACTCCGGAAGTCTTCAAAACTGAAACTCCCCTGAAAAGCGGATGCTTTCAGAATGAATGTCATGAAATCAGAGTATTCGCGACAGAACGCGATCTTCTTGCTGATTTTTCCCGGTATATTGAAGAGAAAAACCCTGACATTTTAACGGGATGGAATTTTATCGACTTCGATCTTCCCTTCATCCATGGAAGGATTCAGAGATGGAATCTTCCTCCTGACTCGCTGGCACGTCTGAAAGGATCATCGGAACGGAGTTCTGTCAGGGGAAGAGTCGAGTTTGATCTGCTTGCTGCCTACAAGAAAATGCAGAGCTCCAAACTGGACTCCTACCGGCTTGATGCAGTTGGAGAGCGGGAGGTCGGGGACGTCAAGGCGTTTCATTACTCCCCGGGTATGACCTCATCTTTCTGGAAAGAGAGTCCGGCCCGTCTTATTGAGTATAATTTCAAGGATGTCGAGCTTTGTGTACAAATTAACCGGAAAAACAACATCATCGAGTTTTACCAGGAGATATCCAGGTATGTCGGATGCCCGCTGGACAGGACCCTGAACTCATCCAATGTGATTGACATTTATATCCTGCGCAAAGCTTCAGGAACATTTGTTCTTCCTTCCAAGGGATATACCGCAGGTGATGAATTCGAGGGAGCCACAGTCTTTGATCCGAGTCATGGATTGAAAGAGAATGTCGTCGTCCTTGATCTGAAATCATTATACCCCATGGCTATGATGACCATCAACGCCTCTCCCGAGACCAAGGATCCTGAAGGAGACCTCCTCGCACCAAACGGAATCAGATTCAAATCAAGCCCTGACGGCCTTACCAGGAGTATTATCAGTGAACTCCTCAGGGAGCGGGATGAGAAGAAGAACACCCGTAACCGGTATGCATTCGGATCTCCGGAGTATCACCTCTTTGACATGCAGCAGAATGTCATCAAGGTGATCATGAACACCTATTACGGAGTGAGCGGGTATTCACGGTTCAGACTCTATGACCGCGAGATAGGGGCTGCAGTTACATCGGTTGGACGGGCCATCATCGAACATACCCGGTCGATCATTGAAAAAAGAGGATATTCAGTCATTTACGGAGACACTGATTCCTGCATGGTACAACTCCCTGCCGGCGGTCTGGAACAGACAATCAGAATCGCCCGTGAGATTGAGGCAGAACTGAACCAGAGTTATGACCAGTTTGCCCGTGATGTCCTTCATGCCGATCATCATTACTTCTCGATCAAGTTTGAAAAAGTCTACCGCCGGTTCTTCCAGGGAGGGAAGAAGAAACGGTATGCAGGCAATCTTATCTGGAAAGAAGGGAAGGATGTTGATGAGATCGACATGGTCGGATTTGAAGCGAAGCGGTCCGACTCTCCACTATTGACCAGGGAAGTGATGAAAGAGGTGATGAACCGGATTCTTCAGGGAGCTGACCTGCCGAATCTGAAAGAGTACCTCGGGAATGTCATCAGGAAGTACCGGTCCGGAGAATATCCGCTTGATGAGATCGGAATCCCCGGCGGTATCGGAAAGGGACTGGATGATTATGACATCGCTGACGCACAAATCCGCGGGGCGAAATATGCAAACGAACACCTGGGAATGAATTTTGGAAAAGGGAGCAAACCAAAGCGGGTGTACATCAAGTCTGTCTCCGGCAGATATCCAAGAACTGATGTTATCTGTTTTGAGTATGGCGACCAGGTTCCCCCTGATTTCATCGTCGATCGTGAGATGATGCTGGAAAAAACAATTAAGCAACCAATATCACGAATCCTGGAACCGATAGGCTGGAACTGGTCTGATGTTGATCCCAGCAGGACAACCCTCTCTGATTTCTTCTGAATGATGAATCTTTACACAGTGCCCCTTCAGATACCCCGGATTGTTATTGCCGGTGTGCATAGTGACTGCGGAAAAACCACCGTGACACGCGGACTGATGGCAGCCCTTGTCAGGCGGGGAATGACAGTCCAGCCATTTAAAGTCGGACCGGACTTTATCGATCCCAGTCATCATTCAGGAATCTGTGGACGGATATCGCGTAATCTGGATCCCATCATGATGGGTGAGAAGCAGGTGATGGAAACTTTCATCACTGCCTGCGCAGGGGCCGATATCGCGGTGATCGAAGGAGTAATGGGCATGTTTGACGGCCAGGAGGGAACCCATGAGGGAAGCTCCGCTCATGTTGCCAGACTGCTTAATGCGCCGGTAATACTCGTCATCCCGGTGAAAGGAATGTCTGGAAGTGTCCATGCCATCACTGAAGGATTCAGACAGTATGATCCCCGTGTGCATATGGCAGGGGTTATTCTGAACATGGTAGGGAGCAGCAGGCACAAAGAGATGCTCCAGACCGGACGAACCATCGATCAATATGGATACATCCCGGTTTCAGAAAGCCTGAAGATCAGCAGCAGGCATCTCGGCCTGCATATGGCAGCAGAGTCGGCAGTACCTGCTGATCTTGCTGAACTGATGGAAGAGAACTGTGATGTTGATTCCCTTATAACGGTAGCACAAGAAGCTCCGTCACTGATTCAGGTCCCATCCGCTGCTTCGAAGGCAAAGCATTCTATCAGAATAACCGTCGCCTACGATGAAGCATTCTGCTTTTACTACCAGGATAACCTTGACCGGCTGAAAAATGCGGGAGCCGAACTCACCTTCTTCAGCCCGATAACCGATGACCTCCCACCTTCTGATCTCCTGTATCTCGGTGGAGGATACCCCGAGCTCCATGCAGACCGTCTGGGATCATCTCCGGCATGCAGGCAGATCAAAGCTGCGG
>CAZXRT010000126.1:5210-6547 GCA_964642535.1 uncultured Methanospirillum sp. | reverse complement strand
AACCCTGCGTTTGCTTCCATGCTCGGGTATGAAGGTCCGGAACAGATGAAACAAAAGATCTCAGACATCTCAAATGACCTCTATTATGACCCGGGTGAGCGCAGGCGGATCATGGATCTTCTCAAAAACGATGGTTCGATTGAAAACGAGGAGATCCTGCTGAAAAAATGTGACGGGTGCCTCATCTGGGTGAACCTGAACGTGGTGGTGATCAGGGACATGGATGATGAGTCTATCGCCTTTTTCGGAACTGCCATCGACATTACGGAGAAAAAGAGCATTGAAAAGGATCTGATGGAGAGCCAGCAGAAGTTTCACAGCCTGTTTTATCTCTCACCGATTGCAATCATGGTCTACGATGCCGATGGTGTTCTCATCGATGCAAATTCTGCCGCTATCTCCCTGTTTGGCGCAGAAGATCAGGGGATCCTTGAAGCAGAGACTCTCTTTCACCATCCCTACTTTTCCGATGAGGAGCGAAGCCTGATTGAAGGCCGTCAGGAGGTGGATACGGAAGTGGTTATTGATTATGATCTCCTCCGCACCCGTTACCATCTCCCTGCTTCGCAGAAAGGAAAAGGGTATCTGCATATCAGGGTTACCCCGATTCCCCACCCGTTCAAGAGAGAGACGGGCTGGTTCCTCACCCAGATCTCTGATATCACCGGGAAGAAAGAAGCAGAGACCGAACGGAGCATCAGCGAGATGAAATACCGGCAGGTCTTTACAAATGTGTCACACGGACTGATCCTCTTCTCTCTTGATCATGACGGGAAACCGGGACGAATCCTGGATCTCAACCCGAAAGCTGAAGATTTACTCCAGAAACCGCTCTCCGAGATCCTCTCATCCGGAGACGGCATCCGCACACATCTGCCAATCAGCGAATATGAGATGAACCAGGCGATGAACGGAAACACGGTTCCCTTCTATTCTTTCGAGTCTGCCATCATCAGGGGGAACTCCCCGGTCCTTATCAAAGTCACCCTGAGTGTGTTCCATCTCATGGATCAGAGGGTAGGCCTTACCATTATTGAAGATATTACCGAAAAGAAACTCCAGGAAGAAGAACGGATGGACATGATCCACCAGATCGAGAAGAACCTTGCAGAACTTGCAATTCTCAATGACGGGATCAGAAATCCTCTCACCATCATCATGATGATGGTGGATGAACTGGATGAGAAGATCTCAAAACCCGTACTTGCACAGGTCCGGAGTATTGATGAACTGATCAACCAGCTCGACCGCAGGTGGGTTGAATCAGATAAGATTCTCCGGTTCCTCCAGAAGCACCATAATATCATGTACCTGAAAGAGACGAAGGAGACCGGGAA
>CAZXRT010000126.1:0-5110 GCA_964642535.1 uncultured Methanospirillum sp. | reverse complement strand
GACCTGACCAGGCATATCTCCCGGCTGCAGCCTGAATATACCGGAGAGGGTGCAATAATCACTCTCGAACTGCCTTTTCATGGAGATACCATCCTCTGTTCTCCAGAATGGGAAGCACTCTCGGGCATCAGTCAGCAAAACCCCGATCATCTCAGATTGGTTTCGGTACCTGCTGTATCCTGTCCGCTGAGTATCCTTCTCTCCCTTCCTGATGGAGAAAAATCCGGCCATACCGACTGGACTACGGGTGGGACGTTCCGGCTGTGGATGTGTGTATCTGCCCTGACCAGGGAACTGATTCTGCAGGGACGCTATCTCCCAACTGTCGGTACGTACCGGAACGGTGGAATCTGCACTGAATGGAGGCCCCTCTTCTCCTCGTATGACCTCTCCAGAATCGACCGGATCGCAGCTGCTATGCCACCGGTCCAGAAACGCTGCCTTTCTTCAGGAACAGATACCGGCCATCGGATCAAACCCGGTCCGGCGATCAGACTCTGGATCAAAAAATTCCTGAATCAGATCCTTGTCCAGTCCGGTCAGCAGAACCCGGTTGATCCAGGTACCTCCCTTTCCCCCATGGAGAGACTGCGTCATGCCCAGGAACTGACGGCCCTGTATTTTTTACAAGGGTATGAACGCCATAAAATGCCGCTCCAGACACCACAGATCACGAACGGCTGGCGTCAGACATTTTCCACCTGGGCAGACATTCCGGATGACAGATGTGTTCAGGAGGCTCCTTTTACCATTCTGTGTCGTCTGCAGGAGATGAACAGTGAAAAAACCCGGGAAGGGGAGAAGACGGAAGGCGATGGAGCATGGCAGATATCATTTCTTGTCAGGACTGCCGATGAACCTGATATCCTTCACCCTGCAGAGCGATGCCGCGATGAGAAGAAGCGGGTATCATCTGCTCTCCCTGTGTATGCCGATATAAAGGCTGAAATATCGCGGATCTCCACCATTATCACCTCCCTTGTTCCTTCGGTCAGGAGCAACGGTGACGCTGACGATGACCTTCCCGGTCTGTTCATTGACGAGCCTGATCTTGCCCGTTTTCTGACCTATGATGCCGGGGAACTGCGAAAGGCCGGAGTTGACCTGATCCTTCCTGACTGGTGGGGTTCACCTCCTCAAAAGGCACAAGTCCGCCTTTTGTTCAGGCACCGGGAGGAAAAAGATACCTCCACGGGATTTGGCCTGCACACCCTTCTTGACTTTGATTACCGGATCGCCATCGGAGATGACCAGATCGATCCTGCAGCATTTCGCAGGTTGGTCAAAGACAAGACGTCTGCCCTCAAAATCAGAAACCGCTGGGTAACCCTTGATACCGACCGGATACAGGAGATCCTTCAGGAATCAGGCAGGAGATCCACTAAGAAGGGGATGACGGTCGCAGAGTTTCTCAGGGTATTTGCACAGGCAGAGGACCGGGAAGACGAGGTATCCCTGCTTGCGGATGATGAATGGACCCGGAATCTCATCTCCTTTATCAGACCAGGATATGATGCAGGAAGATGGCAGACACCGGCCTCGTTCCATGGGACACTGCGGCCATACCAGCAGACCGGACTTTCATTCCTCTGCACCTGCAGGTCAGTCGGGTTCGGGTGTTGCCTCGCTGATGATATGGGTCTAGGAAAGACTCCCCAGACGATCGCATATCTTCTTGCATGCAAGGAGGAGGGACTCCTTGCCGGCCCGGCCCTGATCGTCTGTCCAACATCCATTATCGGTAACTGGGAACGTGAACTTGCCCGTTTCTCCCCCGGTCTCCACGTCTCCATCCATCATGGACAGGGAAGAAAAAAGGATGCAGGATTTATCGCGGCAGCCCGGGAGTATGATCTGATCATCACCTCATATGCCCTCATTCCCCGTGATATCGCATTCCTGTCATCGGTCTCCTTCTCATCCCTCATCCTGGACGAAGTGCAGAACGTAAAGAACGCAGCTACACGACAATTCCAGGCTGTCCGGAGGCTTTCTGCGGATCACCGCATCGCCCTGACCGGAACGCCTGTGGAAAACCATCTCTCTGAAGTATGGTCGATATTAGAGATTCTCAATCCAGGGTATCTGGGAACATCATCCTCGTTTCAGAAGATCTATGCAGGTCCTATCGAAAAAGGGGGTGATGAAGAGAAAGCCCGTGAACTTCGCAGGATCATCAGGCCCTTCCTCATCAGGAGGGTAAAAACCGATCCCACGGTGATCCGGGATCTTCCGGAGAAGATGGAGATGAAGGTGTTTTGCACTCTGACGCACGAACAGGCGGCATTGTACCAGGCCACACTCGATGACCTGGCACGCGACCTTGAGGGTATAGCCGGGATTGCCAGGAGAGGGAAAATTCTTGCATCCCTGACCCGTCTTAAGCAGATCTGTAACCACCCGTCCCTGGTTGCCAGGACCACTGATCCGGCTCCGGTCCGGTCCGGCAAAGTTCTCAGGCTGATAGAAATGCTCGAAGAGGTGAAGGAAGAAGGAGAAGCAGCCGTCATCTTTACCCAGTATGCAACGTTCGCACAGATCCTCGGGACGGTCATCCATGAGAAGCTGCAGACCGAGACCCTGGTCATGACCGGGGGGACACCCCGGCTGAAACGGGAAGAGATGATCACCCGGTTTATGCGAAATGACGGTCCGTCTTTTTTTGTAATCTCGCTCAAGGCAGGGGGCACCGGACTGAACCTGATGCGGGCCACCCATGTGTTCCATATTGACCGGTGGTGGAATCCTGCCGTTGAAGATCAGGCGACAGACCGGACGTACCGGATTGGCCAGACCCGGACGGTCCAGGTCCATATGATGATCGCATCCGGAACTCTCGAAGAGCAGATCGATGAGATGATTGAGAGAAAACGAACACTTGCCGGCCAGGTACTGGCAGGGGGAGAGGAATGGCTGACAGAACTGCCGTCCGGGGAGCTGATGGACATCCTGAGGCTTCGAACCGATGTATTCGGGGATGATACCTGATGAACAGGTATGATGATCCCGACGATACCGACATCCATACCCGGCAACAGCTGCTGGGAGAAGAATGGTGGACATCTGCATTTCTTGCCCTGATGCGACCCGGCCGGGACAGCATCGAGTTCGCCCGGGGTCGGAAACTCGCCGAACGGGGACAGGTCATTATCAGGGGAATTGTTCCCGGAGGAGTGGAAGCGGTTGTTCTTGGTGCAGTCGGCGGGTCGCGAAAGGTATGTCTCTGGTTTTCCGGACTGGAAGATGACTGGGAAGTGCTCTTCCGGATATTTCATGTACGGCAGGACCTGTTTACCCGGCTTTTATCCGGAGACTTTGATCCTGAACTACAGAGTCTTCTCCTTCAGGCCGGCGTTCATGTCATCCCGACAACCGTGATGGATCTCGATTACCGGTGTGATTGTGAATCAGATCATCATACCTGCAGTCATATCATTGCCACGTATCTCTCCTTAGGCAAACACATCAATGATGATCCAATGACCCTTTTCCTTCTGAGAGGCAAGACCCGCGAAGAGATCATCCAGGGGGTGAGTGAGCTCGGGCAGGAGGCGTTAGAAGAGAGGGCTGCAGAGAATGTGGAGACTGAGGATGATAACTTCACGATGGAGACCAGTAAAGATCTGGATCATTACTACAGCACAGGCCCGGAACTGGAAACGGTAGCTTTTCGCCTGATATACAACCCGGGATCTGAAGATATCGCGTTTCGAAATCTTGGAAAATCTCCATTCAAAATTGGAAAGGTAGATCTGGCAGACCTGATCGCTGACCTGTATATCAGGGCAGCGGAGTTTGTCAGTGGATATGAAAAAAACCGCCAGAAATCACTATAAAAGCGCCGGGAACCGTAGCATAGGTATGCTGACCATCCTGTCTGTAGAAATTTTGGCAGTATCGTTACGTTAATATGTCCAAAATCCAATGCTTACACCATACAGGATGTATGAGACGCTGGATCAGCACGAAAATGGAGAGAAAGACGGATGAAAGGGCCGTTCTCTTTCTTTTTCCTGACCAGATACCAGTCAGCAGTCGCAGATGATGATTCCTGCGATATACTGATCTGACCCGTCCTTCTCAAAAAAATCCAATCCAGGGGTATTATGGCAGATGAAAGAATAAACCCAAAAAAAGGCAGCGGCGAAACAGCAGATACAGAGGAAGTGCAGGTAGTCGAGTTTCTCCTCGGTGATGACACCTATGCCGTGAACCTGTTTGATGTAAAAGAGATCGTAGAAGCCAGCAAGATTACCCCGCTCCCTCATGCTCCGGCCCATATCAGGGGAATCATCGATCTCAGGGGAGAGATCACCACCATTATTGACCTTCGTGCCCTGATCGGAGCATCAAAGAATACCTCATCAGACCTTGAAAATCTCCGGTTTATCGTGCTGGACGAATCGGTAACCAACGGAAAGACCGGAGTCGTCGTTGACGAGGTCGCTTCGGTTCTGACAGTCCCTCTCAGTGATATCGATCAGAGCGGCAGGGGATCGGATGAAGACAGTTTCATTCTGGGTGTCATCAAGAAGGAAGTCGGGGAGAGGGGAGAGAGCAGAAAGGAACTGGTTATCTGGGTCGATATCTGCGGGCTTATCAGAGAGAAAGGAATCAGGTAGTCAACCAGAAAATATCACTTTTTTAAATTCAGGCAATCTCATGCCTGCACTGCATCGATGATTTCAGACCCGGAAAGAGTGGAAAAACCAGCCGATTTTCAGGAACAGAAAAAACCGGGAACTTCAGGTTTTTCAGGTACCTTCTTCCCGGATATACGAGCAGATAAATGGTTGTTCTTCATCGGTTGAACGGTATGACATCATCCGGACCGGGATATCAGTTCCATCAGCACCCCGGTGAACCGAAGGGAAAAGGCTCCATTTTCCTGCCTGGATAGCACGACAGTATTCTTTCCACCGGTCTGCATCCATCCCTGCATCCAGGAACGAGAGAGGTTTTCCCACCAATGCGGAAGGAGGAATTCCCAGCCGGTCTGCCCAGGTCTGATTCACAAAGAGGATCTCTCCCTCTTCACTGGCGCAGATGACACCATCACTCAGGTGATGAACAGCAAACATCGCATACCGGGTATCATCCCTGACCTGCT
>CAZXRT010000125.1:0-6548 GCA_964642535.1 uncultured Methanospirillum sp. | reverse complement strand
CACATTCGCCAAATGTCACCAGTGTTGGTTTGTCTGGTCCGTTGAATACCTGGTTCCCATCCGAATTTGTCCAGTTCTGGAGTGTGGTTCCTTGCACAGTGCTCCCAGCGCAGAGCAGCGTTAGGAGACTGAAAATTACGATTTTATAAACCGGAAATTGGTACATGCTGCTTATGTGCGTTCCAGAATATTATAGAAGTATTCTTTGAAACCCGGATTGATGCCTTGTCCGGTTTTTCTTTAATTGAAATCTGTACATTTGGAAATCTCCCTCTCCTTGGCAGTGTTTCTAACAAGGTGAGGCCCCATATCCCGGGGGTGTGGTTCCCACTCAGGCCTGACCGGCCTGTGCTCTCTGGTGAACTGAGTAATGGAGATTTGGGACAATACTGAAACTGTAGCGGGAATCATGAGTGCCATGTCTGAATGCATTTTGACTGGAATTCAGAGCGAATTGCTCCCTGTCCGGGATATGTTCTGCCTGTCTGGCCGGGGGCGGTCGCATTCAGGTTCTTTTCCTGACCCTTCATGGAAAAAGAATCGTTTCTTTCTGGTGCTGAATATCGGGGGATGTATCGCGAATACAGAACCCGATGGTTACAGGTTCTTCATTACAGGTGACCTTGCAATGTGATCATCATCATGGGACTAATTCACAATATTTTCAGTTCAGGCTCCCCTGAGCGGAATCCTGATGAAGAAGATGCAGATTTTCACGATATTTTCCAGATCAACGATCTGGCAACTCCTGATCCTGATAATCAAGAGGATGAATGTACCATTGATCTCGGGATAACTGCAGGATCTGTTTCATCATCTAGTTCTCAGCAGGATGATGTGCCTGCCGTGCATCAAAAATGTATACAATCACTTCCGTCAGATCATAATTTGTCAGAATGCTGTTTATCTGATGCACCTGGTTATCTGAGAACTACTGACAGGATGTCTGCGATTATCTGGAATAATAAGGGAGTTGTCCTGAGCCGCCTGGAAAGGTTCTCTGATGCTGTTGAAGCTTTTGATCAGGCACTGATGATTGATCCGCGGTATTGTGCTGCATGGAATAATAAAGGGGTTCTCCTGAGCCGGATGGGTGAGTATACCAAAGCCCTTGAGGCATTTGAGAAGGCTCTCCAGCCTGATTGGGGAGATTCAGTTCAGAACCGGATTCCGGGTTTAATCAGCCCGAAAATAGTTTCACAGGCCTGAAACTCTTTCTTTGCTCAGCTGCTGCTCCTGATACCGGCAGGAAGCAATAGTGTGTGGCGGATACATCCGGGAAAAATTCGTTTCGGCGCAGTGCCGATGAGATTTATGAAAAACGTTGATCCCCACCCGGCATCTGGGCTCTTCCCCTGAAATGGGAGAACAATTTCAGGAAAGAGGTGTTTTGTTCTCGAATAAATGCAGGTTTGAAGCCTTTACACCCTGTGAAAGAGCGATGATCTTCTCTTCTAATTCAAGACGTTTCTTTGTATAGTCTTCGATCAGTATCTCTTTCTTTTTTCTTTCGTCTTCTTTCAGGGAGGAGTTTCTATCTGTGAGCAACTGGTTAAAATCCTCCCTCTCCTCTTTATATTGGGCGGCTAGTTCACGGTATTTTTTGTATTCCAGAGGGGAATCAAAGAACCATCCTGAGTAATACAGGGGATTATCGGCTTTGGAGATAACGTATCCTCCCACACCCTCCAGGGCAATCCATTGATTTGGTTCATATTCTGCGATGACCCAGGCATGGGAGGCTTCCCAAAGATTATCCACTTCATGTGTTACGTTTCCGAGGCCTATCTTGGCATTGATGTATTCTTTTTTCAGTTGATTCCATATATCGAGAGTCATATCGTCACAATCGAAGTTATGTTTCTCGTAAATATGGGTTTCATTGTATTTTTTTACAATTTCTTCACATTTTTCCAGTCTGCTCTTTTCTGCGATGGTTTGCTTGGGGGTTGGTGAGTGGACCTTTAGATCATGCCTGATTGTGTTCCAGGGATCATACTTGTCATTGTGCCTGCATAAATTCCAGAACGGATGTTCATCGCACCATGAAGGTGATTTTTGTGTATGAGTATCAGTATCTGGTGTTATATTCCCGACAATGCACGGTGGAACAATGGTGAGAAAAATGATTACCGAGAGAGCTATTGATATTTTATTCATACTTTCTCTTTCCTTTTCTGAATCATAATCATTGTGCTGGCGATGAGCATCGCGTAAGGCCTGTGATTGCGATACATTTGATCCACTCGCTGATTTTGTTCAGCGCGAGTAGGTTCTTTCCAGTAGCGGCATCGGGTTTCATTTGGTTGTGTTTCCTTCTCATCAGGGTATCCCTCTGTATGGGGCCTCAAATCACGTTTCAGGGTGCAGGATAATCTGCATGGGAAACCCTCATCTGTGGGAATACCGGTTTTTCCATAGTATTCTCTTTCACTAATGGATATGGCTGCGATAGACTCAGATTCGTCGAAATGGTGAGAATATGAGGGAAAAATTGTTTGATTCAGAATATTGACTCCCCCTCCTGGTACCATCTGCAGGCATACTCGTTAAGAAAAGGAAACATCCGATTTCTCCCGGTTTCGCGATTCCTGCTTTTTCCATTAAAGCCGATTATCCAAACGAGCAGACAATTTCTCATTGTATGCAGAAAAGGTTTTGAGCATAGGATAATAATTTCTCAATGAGATGCAAAAGAGTGATTCCGGATTAATGACTGGCCATGTGCAGATGATATCAGTTCTTTATGTAGATGATGAACCGGATCTTCTCAGTGTTGGAAAGTCAATCCTGGAATTGTCAGGTGAGTTCACGGTTGAAACCTGTACCTCTGCACGGGATGCACTGGAAGCGATCTCACTACGTTCTTTTGATGCAATTGTTTCTGATTACCAGATGAAGGGATTGGATGGTATTGGACTTCTCAAGTTAGTCAGGGAGAGATACGGGGATATTCCGTTTATCCTTTTCACCGGACGAGGCAGAGAAGAGGTTGTTATCGAGGCCATTAATAACGGAGCCGATTTTTACCTGCAGAAAGGCGGTAATGTTGAAGCACAGTTTGCCGAGCTGAAACATAAGATACGACACGCTGTCCGTAGAAAACATGCAGAAGAGTCATTGCGTGATTCTGAAAGGCGTCTTGCTGACATCATAGATTTTCTCCCTGACCCGACATTTGCAGTTGATAATTCCGGTCATGTCATTGCCTGGAACCGGGCAATGGAGGAGATGACGAAGATCCCATCCCAAAGAATCCTTGGGAAAAGTGACTATGAATATGCACTTCCGCTTTATGGGAAGCGAAGACCTCTTCTCCTTGATCTCATCTATGAATCAGATGAGCGAATAACCGGGCAATATACGATTATATCCCGTTCAGGCACAACGATAACAGCAGAGACAGACCTTCCACGACCGGATGGAAGTGTATTATCAGTGTATGTAAAAGCCTGTCCCCTCTATAACCAGGAAGGAGAGGTGACCGGAGCAATAGAGTCTGTCAGGGATATCACTGAAATAAAAAGAATTGAGGAAGATAAAAAGCGGTTTGGGTCAATTCTTGATAATTCATCAAATGAAATCTTTACCGTTGATGCGCAATCTTTTCATTTCATCGATGTAAATCAGCGTTCAAGGGAGAACCTGGGGTATAGTCTGGAAGAAATGCGACGTCTCACTCCCCTTGATATCTATCCCGGGTTTTCAGGACAATCATTTCAGGATTTAATCTCCCCTCTTCTTGAAGGAAAAACTGAAAAAATTCTTTTTACCACGGTTCATAAGAGAAAAGATGGAACGGTCTACCCGGTGGAAGAACATCTTCAGCGTTCCATGAGGGATCAGCAGAAGGTTATCGTGTTCATCGGACTGGATATCACCGAGAGAGAAAAAACTTTTACTGCCCTTAATGAAAGCGAATCCCGGTTTCGACTCTTTATTGAAAATACCTTTGAATCAGTTGTACTGGTTGACGAAGATGGTATAATCTTTGAGTGGAATCCTGGATCAGAGTTACTGACCGGGATTTCTAAAGACGAAGCGATAGGACAAAAAATATGGGATATCATCGTCAGAACTCTCCCAACTGCACAGAAAACCCGTCAGGTTTGTGAATCTTTGCAGCAACAGTTCCGGGAAACATTGCATACCGGCATTCCTTTCATGAAAAAGCCATGGATCATGGAGATAGAGCACCTGGATGGCAGGCAGATTTTTGCACGGGAAGCGATGTTTGCCATCACTACCCGGAAAGGTTTTGGTATCTGTGTAATCTCCCAGGATATCAGTGATGAGATCCATGCACAAAGAACTCTGAAAGAGAGTGAGGAGCGCTTTCGTGGGATGGCAGAACGAACCTCTGACCTGATCCTGATTCTCGATGATTCAATGAGTTATTCCTATATTTCTCCTTCATCCCGTCTTATTCTCGGATTTGATCCTGATGAGTTATCCGGCTGTTCATCAGATCTGTTGGCACAGAGAATTTTTCCAAAGAGCTGGACTGTGTATGCTGATGCTGTCAGAGACGTGATGAGGGGTGCGACAGTTAGTGATGTTGAGTTATCGGTCACCAAAAAAGATGGAACAGAGGCAGAAGTGTCCATGCATGCAGTCCCGGTGATCAGTGACGGATCAGTCTCCGGTGCCCAGATCTCGATGCATGACATTACTGCGATAAAAAAGAGCGAAACCGCTCTCCATGAGATTGAAGATAAATTTCACAGATTTTCAGATAATGCCAGGGATATGCTGTACCGGATGTCTATCCCGGATGGCAGGTTTGAATATATCAGTCCTGCTTCAATGCCTCTGACCGGATATAGTCCTGAAGATTATTACTCAAATCCGGAACTTGTTCAGAGCCTGATTCATCCTGCCTGGAGAGAATATTTTACTGAAAAATGGAATGAACTTTTACAAAATATCGTCTCTCCTACCTATGAGTATCAGATCATTGATCGTTCCGGGCATATACGCTGGTTTAACCAGCGGAATATGGTGATCTCTGACAGGGATGGAAATCCGGCATATATTGAGGGAATTGTCACCGATATTACCGAACGCAAGAATATTGAGAGGGAGCTGCGCATGAGTGAACAGCGGTTCCTTTCTGTTACCCTGAATGCGGGGTCGTGGATATGGGAGATCAACACAGAAGGGGTGTTTACCTACACAAGTCCGGCTGTTGAACAGATCCTTGGATACCGACCTGATGAACTTGTGGGAAAGGTCAGGTACTTTGATCTCTTTGATCCAAAGGAACGGGAGAAATGTGAAGAGAATGCCTTTCAATTTTCGCATGAAAATCGCCCGTTCAGAAATGTAATTATGATCCTGAAGCACCGGGATCACCGCCGTGTCATCCTGAGAACCAGCGGGATGCCGGGTTTTGATGAAGATGGGGCGTTTACAGGTTTTTCAGGGGTAAATGAGGATATTACCCGGGAGAAAGAATATGAGGAGGCTCTGGTTCAATTAAATGAAGAACTCGAGAAAAGAGTATTGGTCCGAACGAATGAGGCTACCATGGCCCAGGAGGCATACAAACAGGCTAATATGAAATTAAACCTGCTATCAGGAATCACCAGGCATGATATTCTGAATCAGGTTACCGGTCTTCTCGGGTACCTTGATTTTGCCCTGGATAAGGTGACCGATGATGAGGTACGAATTTTTTTGATAAAATGTCAGGCGATCGTAGAGACTATTGAAGATCAGATCGGGTTTACTAAAGTATATGAAGATATTGGGACCCGCTCGCCAACCTGGCAGAGTGTAGAATGCCTCCTTCAGATCACCAGAAGGAATCTGAAAAACTCTAACCTGGAATATTATCCTGATATTACCGGCCTGATGATCTATGCGGACCCCCTGCTTGAAAAGGTCTTTTTTACTTTGGTCGAAAATACCATCCGCCATGGACAATGGGCAACGCAGGTAAAAATCTCATATCTGCCGGATAACTCTGATCTGATCCTGGTATATGAGGACAATGGGGTGGGAGTGGCTGCTGAAGATAAGCAGAAAATATTCAAACGAGGGTTTGGGAAGAATACCGGCCTTGGTTTGTTTATATCGCGTGAGATACTGCTGATTACGGATCTCTCGGTCAGTGAGAGAGGGGCTGCAGGGAGCGGGGTCCGGTTTGAGATCCGGATTCCTGAAGGAAAATTCAGGTTTCAGGAAGTCACGCACTCATAAGACCCCTGTTCCCCAGCGAATACCGTTTGGATCATTCCCTGTTCAATACTATTTTCTTCTCTTCTTTCCCATTAATATACTATGAATCTGTATAATTCTGCGATCTGCATTTGCCTATTACTAGTATGCAGCTTTTCATTGGTATCCGGAGATACGGCCTCTAAAGCCGCAGAATTTGATAAGAATTTTGCCAAACAGGTTATCAACGGTACCCAGTTTGATGAGGGTTTAATCGATACAGATCTTGTAAACGGGACTGAATTTGATAAGAATTTTGCCGATGAGGTTGTCAACGGTACCCAGTTTGATGAGGGTTTAATCGATACAGATCTTGTAAACGGGAC
>CAZXRT010000124.1:0-6556 GCA_964642535.1 uncultured Methanospirillum sp. | reverse complement strand
TCAAGAAGACCGAGGTGGATGCAGAGATCAATATCACAAGCCCTGACCAGCTCCAGGCATTCCTTGATGAAGAAGAGCGGATGATCAAGGGTATCACCGACAAGGTGATCAAGAGTGGCGCAAAGGTCGTCTTCTGTCAGAAGGGGATTGACGACATCGCCCAGCACTACCTTTCCAAGGCAGGCATCCTTGCAGTCCGCCGTGTCAAGAAGAGTGATATGGAGAAACTCGCCCGTGCAACCGGTGCAGCGATTGTCTCCAGCATTGATGCAATCTCTGACTCCGAGCTCGGATATGCAGGTCTTGTCGAAGAGCGGAAGATCTCGGGCGAAGAGATGATCTTTGTCGAGGAATGCAAGAACCCCAAGGCAGTCTCCATCATCATCCGTGGCGGCACTGAACACGTCGTTGCTGAACTTGAGCGTGCCTTTGAAGATGCTATTCGTGTCGTCGGCGTTGTCCTTGAGGACAAGAAGTGTGTTGCCGGTGGCGGAGCACCTGAAACCGAGCTCTCCCTTCGTCTTCGTGAGTACGCTGCAACGGTCGGTGGCAGGGCACAGCTGGCTATCGAGGCATTTGCAGCAGCACTCGAGATAATTCCGAGAACCCTGGCTGAAAATGCAGGTCTCGATCCGATCGACATGCTCGTGGAACTCCGCGCAGCACATGAGAAGGGTCAGAAGACTGTTGGTCTGAATGTCTTTGAGGCAAAGCCCTCTGACATGCAGAAAGAGGGTGTTGTTGAACCACTCCGTGTCAAGACCCAGGCAATCGCAAGTGCAGCAGAAGCTGCCGTGATGATCCTCCGGATCGATGACATTATCGCATCAGCCAAGTCCGCAGGTCCGGCCATGCCTCCAGGCGGTATGGACGAGATGGGTGGAATGGGCGGTATGGGTGGAATGGGCGGCATGGGGATGTAATTTCCCCATCCTGTTATAATTCCACTCAAATTTCTTAGAAAAACCCAGCCCTTTTTTACAGCAACTCTAAAAGCCTTATCGGGAAAAAAGATTATTCCTGGCGTATAACGGCTGTTTCTATCGTTTCCATCAGGATCTTTCTGACATCGATCCAGATGATGAGTCGTTTTTCTTCTTCTCCTGCACCCTCATCCGAATCAGATCTTGCTGAATCTTCCTGTGAGAGTTTGATTATCCCATGCACGTAATCTGCAAGTTCTGAATGAACTCCTTTTACATTGGTATCGATGTTCCCCTCATCAACCGTGAGCACACTGTGTACTTCATCCACGATGATGCCAACACTCGTATTTTCAAATGCATCAGGGATTAATACCATGATATTCTGATCATCCCGCTCCTTTGAGGGACTGATGCCGAGAAGATGATGAATATTGATAATGGTGGTAATTTCCCCCCGAAGATTGAGCAGTCCGGTTACGTGACCCGGTGCACGCGGGATGGGAGTAATCGGGAGCATCTCGACGATCTCCCGGGCGATCTGGATATCCATGGCGTATGATTCTCCTCCCAGGTCAAACTCAAGAATATCAACAGCCATACTCTATTGAGTGGTTATTACCTGCGAAGGTTTGAACCTTTGTAATCGGATGTGAGAAGAGATGAGGGCTACATTGGTTGTATCAGGGATGTGGAAAGCAGGAGAATAACACCTGCCTGTATGTGTTCATAACCCCCCGGATATCTCATGCCTGATATGTCCACATGGTTTCCCTGACAGTGTATAGTTTTTTAATTTTGCATTTAAGCATTCCGGTTTATCTCTCAAAAAAAAGGTATTGATGGCACTTTTTTAGATTTTAGAATGATATCACGATTTTTGCATGCCAGGTTCGCATCAGAAAGATCGCGAAAAATAATCGAGTATCTGGATTATTTTCTCTTGAAAATACGTATTTTTGGATAATTGTAGATCTATATTATTAAATGGATATTTTGTTTGAGTTCTCTTTTCTGCATCTCCTATCATTAATACGCGCCAATATCTCCGGCTGCTATGGATCCTCAGATACCCGTGCCGCACTCTCATCTGATCCGTGTGACTAAAAAAGAAGTCTTTTTGGCAACTCGCGTGAGAATACTATCATTTGCATTGCATCTGATCATGCAGTTTTGTCAGGGGTAGGAGATGGTGTCAGAAAAACAGTTGCGAGTCCTTCTTGTTGAAGATAATGAAGATCATGCGTTTCTGGTGATGCATGAGCTGAAGAAAGGCGGGTATGATGCCGATCTTATTCGGGTCGATACCATGCAGGAGGTTCGTTCATCTCTTGATGGCCGGGAATGGGATGTCGTCCTGTGTGACTATGCCCTTCCCGGTTTTACCGGACTTGATGTTCTTCATGAGTTCTCTGATCGCAGAATTGATATCCCGTTTATCATTATCTCCGGGGAGATCGGGGAGGATACGGCTGTTTCCCTCATGAAGAGCGGAGCCCATGATTATATCTTCAAAGGCAATCTCAAACCCCTGATTCCTGTCATCCAGCGCGAGATCCGTGAGTCAGAGAACCGGAAGAGGAGCAGGGACAATGATCAGATCCGTGAGGCGGAAGCCCGTAAATACCGGGCCATGATCGATTCTGCATATGATGCCATCACCCTCTTTGAGGGAGACACCCTTGTGGAGTGCAACTCCACGACCCGCGAGATATTCGGGATTGCTGATGGTCAGACGATCATCGGTAGAACGATACGGGAACTGGCCCCCTCCGCGCAACATGACGGGACTGTGTCTACCGTGTTCTTTCAGAAACGGTATGATGATTCTGTCCGGGGGATCCCCCAGAGTTTTGAATGCCTCCTTCTCCGTGGGGATGGGAAGGAGTTTGACGCGGAAGTGACTTTGAAACTTCTTGATCTCCCTGAGGGAAAACGGATCCAGGCGACATTCCGTGATATTTCTGAACGAAAACGGGTTGAGCGGGAGATGAAAGAGCAGATGGAGACAATAAAGGAGCTTCAGCAGCAGGAGATGACGATGATCAACCAGAATCCCCTCCCTCTCCTTCTGATGGATCTCAATCTGCGGATTATGAAGGTCAACGAATCGTTCCTGCAGATGAGCGGGTACACCGAGAGCCATCTCCTTTCCATGAAGGCCAATGATTTTAAGGTGCTGGAAAAGTCCGGCTCCGGACTGCGCGAAGCCCTTAAGACAAAGAAGGCCGTGACCGGGTACCTGGTTGTCGAGTTTCCTGCCGGAATCCACCATATTGAACAGGACATCATCCCTCTCCTTGACAAGCATGATGATGTTGTCAGCGTGATGTCCACCTATAAGGATAAAACCGGTGAAATTGAGAAAGAGAAGAAGATCCAGCTGATGGTGAGTGAATCACAGGCTCACGCTGACGCTCTGGATCTGAGCGCGAGAGATCTTGCTTCTTCATTAGAAAAGGTCTCATCCGGTGATCTCACCGCCCAGATTCTGGTCAGGGATCAGGATCCTCTTGAGCAGGTGAAGCAGGATGCCATCCGGACGGTGAGTGCGCTCAGAGAAGCCCTTCTGGAGGTGAACCAGGTCTCAAATGATGTCTCTCAGACGATGCAGGATATCAGCAGGGGATCAGAGTCTATAGCAAAAGCCGCTGTCCAGGTTGTTGATACTGTCCATAAATCTGCAGAGACGGGTAAGGATCTCATCACCCACATTGAGCAGATTACCGACCAGATATCTACGCTTTCTGCATCAAATGAGGAGATAACCAGTACTTCCCAGGAGATTCTCCGGCATGCACAGGATGTGACCGACAGAGGCAGTCAGGCCCAGACTCTGGGAAATGAGGCGAATGAGCGGATGGACGTAGTCAAGCAGATCGCCCAGGAGAGTGTGGAGGATATCGGCGAACTGAATAATCAGATCCGTGAGATCAACAAGATCGTCAAGATGATCAACGATATCGCCGGCCAGATAAATCTGCTTGCGCTGAATGCTGCGATAGAAGCTGCAAGAGCCGGGGATGCCGGACGTGGATTTGCCGTGGTTGCCGGAGAAGTGAAAAACCTCGCTGCCGATGCACGGGGGGCGACAGATCATATTTCAGATGTGATAGCGGCAATCCAGCGGAGTAGTGAAAAAACCTCAACTGCTATTCGTTCTTCTCACACCGAGATTGCACACGGAGTAGAGAGTGTTACAAAGACGATTGAAGCCCTTAACCTGATGGTCAAGGGAGCAACCGAAGTGACACGTGATATGAAGGAGATTGTCCGAGCGATCGAGGATCAGACCAACATCTCGACATCGGTTGTGAATACGGCACAGGAAGGAATCAAACTGACTACCGACAATCTTGCACAAGTGGAAGAACTCTCTACCCTTGCCGGACAGGTGAGTGCTTCGGTTCAGGAGATCAACAGTGCCATCAGTGAGGTTGGCGACCTGACGAACCATCTGAAGACTGAAATTGACCGGTTCAAACTGAAGGAGTGATCCTTCAGAAGTAATTCTGGGTAATATAGTAGTTCGTCCCGTCAAAAGCGGTCCCTACTCCAATCACCCCGAACTCGGGCAGGATGAGAGTCGCTTTGTGTGACGGGCTGTCCATGAATGACTGGATTGCTACCCGCGAGATCTGCTCCGGATCATCCATGCTGATATCACCGAACCTGAATACATCACCAACCGGAATTTTAACGATATTCTCACTGATTCCAAAGAACTCCTCCCCATCCGGAAGATATCTGAGCTGGGGATAGTCATGCCTTTCAGCCCGGTCGATGGGATCCTCCCCGTCCGGATTGGTATGGTCAAAGAACTGACGTTTTGCCATATCCCTGCTCATTTCATCAGCAATGAGATCGAGGTTCCCGTCTCTTTCCAGTTCTCCTAAGGTTCGTTTCTTCCTCTCCTCGTTTGTGTATCGCCAGACAAGGTCATTTATCCTTGAGTTATACCACTCCTGCGGCCGTGTATACCTGATGGTAACCGATACCCGGTTTCCTGCAATGGTATTGTCTTCCTCATGAGCATCCTTCACCAGTCTGTTTTTTCCGGTGACCGTCGCTCCGATGAAGTAATCACCAGCCGGAAGGGACTGAGGGATACTACAGACAATCCCTTTTTCCTCAGACTCGTCCGGTCTCAGGAATGCGATCTCTGTCTCTCCAATCAGGTGGTCAGAACTGGTAATGTTCGTATCTTCAGAGAGGTAGACTGACACGGTTTCAGTCATTGATATCTGCCGGCCGTTATTTTCCAGGGAGAACCAGGTATATATCGGATGTCCTGGAGATCCTGACGGTGGCGAGGAAATTGAGGTGAATGCGATGTCACTTCCCGCAGACACCGGTTCTCCCTCTGAAAAAACCGGAATTAAGAGAAATATGCTGATAATAATGAACAATCCGAATCTGTGGGTCATGATACCGGGCACTGACATACAATTCACACGTTCCCTGGTAAGGTTCAGAGTACAGGAATAATTAGTTCGCGGTTGTCTGCCGGTTTTCGGGCAGTCTTTTGTGTATCCGGTCAATACCGGAACCACCGCATCATGATGATGGCATCTTCAGTGTTTGCATAATAGCCTGCGTACTGAAAAACCGGCTCATACCCGAGTTTCTGATAAAATTTCTGGGCTTTCTGGTTTGAAATCCTGACTTCCAGCTGCATGGCGGTCGCCCCGGTGAGCATCACCTGGTATTCTGCACGCTGAACAAGGGCAGCCCCGATTCCTCTCCCCCTGAAGTCCTGTGATACGGCAAGGCTGCATATATGGCCGTATATCTCTTCTCCGGTGTTTTCAACACCACAGATAATGAATCCGGCAACCCTGCCGGAAGATTCTGCGATGAAATTCGTGTCAGGAAAAATGTCCAGCGCCTCGATGATGGTATCGCGACTCCATGGATCGGTGAATGAATGCCGCTCAATTTCCTGAATGGAGTTAATATCTGCTTCCTTCATTCGTCTGATATGCAGGCCGGGTATATCCATGTGGGTATACCTGTTTGTCACTCCCCGCATATAGGCTGAGAGAATGGGGTGATTCCCGAACCAGGGGGATCTGTTCGCATCATACAAATCAGGGCACAGCGTAAGGGATCAGATCATGAACCATGAGATGGTAATGGGCCTGGGTGCGGGGAGCCCTGATATAGGGGCAGGGGGATACGTATAACGACTGGTGACATCCCATGGTTCATATATATCCCTATACTGCAGTCCGGCCTGCTGATGGCAAGGCACAGGAGATTGCCGCGGTCCCGTATGATGTCCTCAATGCTGATGAGGCTCGTGAGATCATAGCTGATCACCCCCTGAGTTTTCTGCGGATCAGCAGGGCAGATGCCCTGCTTCCGGAAAGTGATCCCTATGCGGATCCGGTCTATGCCCTTTCCCGGACGATTTTTGACCAGTATCTGACAGAAGGGAATTTTGTCATGGAGTCTGCACCTGCATTCTATGTGTACCGCGTCCTCGATGGTGGCAGGAGTTATACCGGCCTGTCATGCTGCGTGGACACCCGTGAGTATGAGAGCGGGGTGATTCACCGGCATGAACTCACCAGGTACGACAAGGAGGAGGACCGGACCCGCCATATCGATACGGTCAATGCCAATACCGG
>CAZXRT010000123.1:0-6577 GCA_964642535.1 uncultured Methanospirillum sp. | reverse complement strand
CAGTGTTCTGCGTCCCGGATGACAATATTGGGAACAACCTGCGGATGTGCCTTATAGATGGCTTTTCTGACTCCGATTCCTGCATCAAACCGGTTATATACCTCTACCGGACAGACTGTTTCACAGTCGCCACATCCCGTGCATTCAGACTCCCTGATGAACCGGGGGTGCCTGACCACCGCTACTCTGAAATTCCCCTCCGAGCCTTCAATCCCGGTCACTTCTGTGCAGGTATGGAGTGATATCTGCGGATGTCGCGCTGCATCAACCATCTTTGGGCTGAGAATGCACATCGAACAGTCGTTGGTGGGGAATGTTTTGTCAAGCATTGCCATATGTCCGCCAATGCTCGGTTCCCTCTCGATCAGGTGAACATGGATACCATGGTTTGCAATATCCAGCGCTGCCGTTATTCCTGCTATCCCTCCCCCGATAACCACCGCTTCAGTCACGGGCATGCTCCCGTGCAAGAGTGACATAGGATGCTGCATTCTGCAGAATTCCTGATACCTCTTCATCAGTCACGGATCTGATCACCTTCCCCGGCACTCCGAGGACCAGGGAACGGGGAGGTATCTCTTTCCCTTCAGAAACCAGCGCTCCGGCTCCGATGATACTCTCTGATCCGATCACGGCACCGTTCAGGACGATGGCACCCATTCCCACCAGAACCCGGTCCTGAACCGTGCATCCATGAAGAATTGCACCATGTCCGACAGATACATCTTCTCCGATCCTGACCGGATGACCGGCTGAGGTATGAACCACACAGTTGTCCTGGATATTGCTCCGGCTCCCGATAGCGATCTGATCTTTATCTGCCCTGACCACCGCTCCGTACCAGATACCGACATCAGATCCTCCGGTAACTCTTCCGACAACCGTCGAATTTGGTGCAACAAAGGCGGCGTTCGGAACTTCTACATGAATATTCATAAAATCCGGGATCGATTCCTCATCCATGATATCATGCGATGAAGGCGTCCCTGTTCACTCCTTTATATACATTGAGAAGAAGAAAGAACAACTTTTCCCCCCTTCCCGGCACCGGAATCATCAGGGTATCTCTGTTTATGATAAACCGGGGATCTGCATACCCGCATCTGCACCAGGAACAGGACTTGTGTCACCTGTGATCACTGCTCTCTATAATACCAAAAGAGCAACATTGTTCAGACAATGAAGGTGATGGTGGGGGGGACCTTCGATCCATTGCATGACGGACACCGGTTTCTGATAAGCCGGGCTTTTGAGACTGCCGGGCCGGATGGAGAAGTGACCATCGGACTGACAAGTGAAACCTTTGCGAACCGGAAAACACATCCGATACATCCGTATCATGAACGCGAAGCTGGTCTGCGTGCATATATCGCAGAAAAAAAGTTCACTTCACGATGGAATATTGAAAAACTGCATGACAAATATGGTTCATCGATTCAGGCTGATTTTGATGCCCTGATCGTCAGTGAAGAAACATTTCCGGTTGCCCGGGAGATTAACCGGATCCGCAGGGAGAATCATCTTTCGTGTGTTGAAATTCACCAGATACGGTGTGTTCTGGCAGAAGATGGAAAATGGATCTCCAGTACCCGGATCTGGCGGGGCGAGATCGATATTCACGGACACCTGATGCGTCCGTCCTCCGGTTCAGATGATATGGGATGAGATATCCGAACTGATCATGGTATCGCAGTATTCACAGATGAGCCTCTCACCCTGAACCGAGAAGCGGCTGAGAACCGGTTCATTGGTATTGGTGATGCAGCAGGGATTGGGACAACACAAAACCCCGACCAGGATCTCCGGAATCACCACCCCTTTCTTCTCAACGACACGACGGTCTCTGATGATATTTATGGTTGCATGCGGTGCAATCAGGGCAATCCGGTCTACTTCCTCGGCCAGCAGCTCCCGGTTTTCGATCTTTACCACATCTTTCTTTCCAAGTGCGCCGCTCTCCACATTGGTGGCAACGCTGACACTCTCACCGGTACTTCCGGTAATTCCAAGGATTCGAAGGACAATCAGTGCTTCCCCTCCGGTTATATGATCGATCACCGTACCGTTCTGAATGGCACTGATCAGCAGTCCGTCCTGGTACTTGTCCCGGTTCATTCCATCACCTCAAGGAGCATCGCCATCCTCATGGGTATGCCGTTTCGTGCCTGCTCAAAATACCGGGCATAGGGGAGGTTATCGACTGACGGGTCTATCTCATCAACCCTGGGAAGGGGATGGAGAATGATGAGATGGTTTTTGACATCTTCCAGAATGGCAGGAGTAATCCGGTAACTTGCAGCAACATCGAAGAAGGAGGCCGGGTCAGGGAACCGTTCCCGCTGAAACCTGGTTACATAGAGAACATCCAGTTCTTTGATGATCTCTTCAATGGTCTCATGCTCGATCACCCTGCAGCCGGACTCGGCAAGATCATGTTTGAGCGAATCGGGCAATCCAAGTCCCCGTGGTGATATCGCGTGAATTTCGGCCTGATACCGGGTAAGAGCATACACAAGGGAGTGTGTAGTCCTGCCATACATCAGATCCCCCACAAGACCGATCCTGATTCCTTCAAGGGGCATCGACTGGTGGATGGTATACAGATCTATAAGGGTCTGTGACGGGTGCTGCCCGGCTCCGTCCCCCCCGTTGATCACCGGAACATCAGAAAATTCACTGGCGAGCCGTGCTGCTCCGACTTTTGGATGGCGGAGAACAATGGTATCGGCATACCCGCTCACAACCCGGATGGTATCAGCAAGGGTCTCTCCCTTGGCCACAGAACTCACCTCCACCCCGCCCAGGTTGATGCAGGTTCCTCCCAGTCTGAGCATGGCAGACTCAAATGACATCCGTGTGCGGGTGCTGGGTTCAAAGAAGAGGAGCCCAAGGATCTTTCCTTTCAGAGGGCCTCCGGGTGCTCCGTTCTCTGCGATACACGCAGCACGCGTGATAAGATGGTCAATCTGGCTGCGCTGCAGATCCCTGACTGATATGTAATGTTTCATGAGGTGAGCCTGCCCCGGTTATCAGTACCGGTTCGGCGGGATCTCACATCAACCTAATCAGGGTTCAGGTGTTCCCGGGAGTATTGCGTATCTGTTTGAGAGCTTCCCGGCATGCGGCACTCACTTCCGGGTCCGCATCCGATGCACCGCGGACAAGAATATCTGTGCCGGGCGGGCCGATCTCAACGAGACTGTCCCAGGCCTCACGGGCAAAGAGGTAACTCAGCCGGTCTGTGGTGTATTTTGGTTCCCATCCGAAACTGTCGAGAAGCCGGTCAGGATCATTCAGTGCCTGGATGAGCATGAATTTCCCCGGTTCCCCAATCTTACCGATCCCGTTGATAGATGCTGCCCTGATATCCCCGTTATCGTCCTTGAGAGCACGGAGCAGGTAATCGAGGGCAGGAAGCCCGATATCTCCCATCGCTTCGATGGCCGCGATTCTGACCTCTGCATCAGGATCCTCGGTCGCACGTGTCAGGGGTTTGAGAGCGTCTTCTCCGAATTTTCCCAGTTCCCTGACTGCTGCTATCCGGATTCTCCGATCCGGATCTGCAAGCGCGCTGAAGATGACGGCTTTCGAGTTTGGATCCCTGAGTTCTCCAAGAAGATGGATAAGGGGAATCCGACGAAGATCCCGGTCCGGCAGTTGTCCCATCACCTCGTTCAGCCTGGTGACAACCGGCCCTTTCATACTGCTGAATGTCTGCGTAACCAGATCCGGGGTGGGTTTATCCCAGGTCAGTAACGCACTGATAATCGGATCAATGACCACCGCGCCCTTGCTCACGAGGATGCCGGTAAGCATTCTGAGCATCTCCTGATCGGTAATGGCGAAGAGTGAGTGCATCTGTCTGGTATCTGTCAGTGAAATCTGCAGAATGATAGACATCAGGGTGATTCCGCGTTCGCTACCCTGCTGTCCTGTCGATTCAAGCTGCCTGAATTCATCAAGAAGCCGGGGAAGGGCAGGTCCGCCCATCTCTGCCAGGATACCGCTCACCAGGGGGACCTGGTTCTTGTCTGTGTTGAAGATCGAGAAGAGATCATTCAGTGCCGGCTCGCCGATCCGGGCAAGAGACAGACCTGCATAATTAACCATCTCCGGATCCGGATCAGAGAGGGATTGAATTAATGCCGGTACTGCCGGCTTTCCAATAGAACCCAGTGCTGCAACGATATAGATCCCGAGATTCGGATCCCTGAGAGCGTTGATGAGCTCGGGCACTGCCGGCTCTCCCATCCTGACCAGGTACTGGGTCAACACCAGTTTGTTCTCATCATCTTCTTCATTCTTCAGACAGGTTATCAGCGGCTGGATGGCGCTCTGTCCGAAAGTGGTCAGGAGTTCTCCTGCAAACTGGGACTTACTCTTCTCTTCCTCGCTGATCATCCGGGTCAGGTGGGGTATCACCCGGTCAGGGGAGGTTTTGATGATATCACTTACCATATCCAGGCTTACTCCGGGCGGGAGCATCATCATCTGGTTCAGGAAGGATACCGGATCCTGATCAAAACAGGTCAGCAGTTCACTCCTGATTGCCCGTGTCAGGTCCGGACCTGCTGATCCGAGTGATGCGAGAAGCGCAGGTGTTGCCCGGTTTCCCTGTTCCCTGATGATAGACAGTGCCATCTCCTGACCCTGGCTCCCTGGCGTTATCATCGGAATCAGATAGGGAAGTGCATCATCACCGATCTCCCTGAGAATTGAGGCAATCCGGGTCGTATCGGCAGACATCGGATCACCAAGTGCATCAGCCAGATGAGGGGCGGCAGCAGGTCCTATCTGTCGGAGTGCACTATCAGCAAGTTTTGCTGCGGTGGCATTTCCTGACGAGAGGACATGAATGAACCGGGGAGTTGTCATATCTCCCATCTGGACGAGCTCGTTCATGGCGGTCTCCCTCACCTGCTCATCACTATTGGAGAGAGCATCCACGAGTGGATCAATGGATCGGATCGGATCAATCTCCTTGAGAAGTTGTATTGCAAAAAGTGCTACCTTTCTCCCCCTGATGGTGATCGCCTCTTCCAGGTACGGAAAAGCAAGGCGGCCCATGTCTCTGAAAACCTTTGATACCGGGCCGGTTGCGACATTTCCTTTCTGTTCCACGACATCCAGCAGGTGAGGGGCTGCAAGAGATCCCATTCGCTGGAGAATACCTGAAATGGTCCGGGATGTGTCGGCAGATGGATCAAAGAGGGCCCGGGTCAGTTCAGGGATAGCAGGCTCACCGATGCGGATCAGCACTGAGATGATGACGTCCCGTTCAGCCTCTTTATGGAGGGGGATCTCCCTGATCAGGTATGGAACGACCGGTTCGCCGATTCGTATCAGGGCATTCTCAGAAATTGCTCTTGTTTCGGGATTCTCATCATATATCCCCCTGATGAGCGGTTCAATCGCGGCATCTCCGAGATCCATGAAGACTTTCAGGGCCATCGAAGAAGTGACCGGGTTGGTATCTTTCAGAGAATTATATAATGGATCCAGTGCCGGTTGTCCGATCTCATGAATGATATGAAATTTCAGTTCCCTCGTCTCGTCCCGGTCCTGGGCACACGAGGCAAGAAGGTCAGGCACGATCTGATCACCGAAGATGATGAGGAGTGCAGCTGCCCGGGATCTTACCTCATCATCCGGATTATCCAGGGCATCGATGAGAAAAGGAAGTGCTTCTCTGCCGTTCGTCTCGATGACTGCTTCGCAAAACCTGGCTATCCTTCTGTCCTGATCACCAAGTGCAGAGATCAGTATGGGTATGGCGGATTTTCCAAAAGACAGAAGTGTGTATGCGACTCTCTCTTCGCCTGCTTCATTCAGTTCAGGGATACAGGCAAGAATATCTTCAGCTCCTGCAACTCCAAGACGCAGAAGGGTGTGATGGATCCAGCGGGCCACTGCCTCATCAACAACGGAATAAGCCTCCACGAGGGGGCGAATCGTTGGTCTGCCAACATATTGGAGTGCCTGGGATGATGCATCCACGACGCGGGGATCAGGGTCTCCCAGCAGCCGGATAAGTTCAGGAATTGCCCGGGGCGTCTGCATCCTACCAAGCGCGAGTGCAGATTCTCCCCGTAGCACGGGATCGGCCGATGACCGGACAAGTTTTATGAGGCCGTTTAAATCGCCTTTCAGCCGCATCCGCTCTGGATCAGGTTTAAAAATTGAAATCATCTCTGAACTGTACCCCCCGGACAATCACGATACTGATATAGTGATTGATTTTTCAGGAAAATATTAATATATTGTCAGGTCCGGGTTCTCTATTCATATTTTCCCCGAAGGCCGGACCATCCGGTGTATCCACAATACAGGCATCCGATCCCGTTGCAGTGTCTGCACATCCGCTCAGGGGATGTTACCTCGACCTTTCCTTTTTTATCACAAAAACAGCATCCTTCCCCGCCGCAATGCTGACAGGTGACATGGACATATTCTGTATCTGTCATCAGGACTCAGGGTATCTGGAACATGATAAATGCAGCGAATCACTGCGGAAAAAGAATGAAACGGGCCTGAAGGGACTCGAACCCCTGACCTACAGATTAAGAGTCTGTCGCTC
>CAZXRT010000122.1:0-6634 GCA_964642535.1 uncultured Methanospirillum sp. | reverse complement strand
TATGCTGCCGGTTCTGCTTTGATGATATGGAAGGGACAGCAGTTGATACACATACCGCAATGGACACAGGCATCATCATCCATCCGAATAGTGCCATTACGGATGACAATTGCAGCTTCCTTGCAATAGTGGACACAGGTCCCGCACCCGGTGCAGGTGCCGGGAATCCGGTATGGTCTGACGACGCCGGTAATCCCTATCTCATTCAGGCGTTCACTGACACAGGAATTTGGACAGGCAGATATGGCAATTCTGGCTTTTACCGGCATATCTCTCCCAAAATGCTTTGCATCAAGTGCCATGGCAAGAGAGATCGAGTCTATCTGTGCATACTTGCACCGGTCCGTGCCGGGACAGGCAGTAATGTTGACGATCTCTGATTTTTCAGCACCAAGCGGAGTCCCGTTTCGGGTGAGTTCATCAACGACGAGCTCAAGGGAGGCAGGATTCACATGGATTAATTCAACCGTCTGCCGGGTCGTCAGATGAATTCCTGCTCCAAATTTCTCCGCTATCCCGCAGATACCTGCCATCTGATCGGGAGTAATGATACCGGCAGGTATCCGGACCCTGACGGTGCACAGTGACCCGTCATGTTCATTGATAATCCCCCCCTTTTCGTGCAGGGCATATTTTCGCATGATATACATATAGACAGGAGAATTCAATGAATCTGTCGGAGAGATGGCAACAATCCGGTCTGGATACCATATTTGACCAGGAAAAAGAAAACCACCAGAATCGGACTAACCCTGTGAAGAAAAGGAGAGACAGTTTTTTCACCAGCGCCATCAGATTTAAACGCACTGCATTGATTTTCATGATGAAAATCAGGGGAGACATCCCGTTTTGGTTAACCAGATCATACTAACCAGAATATCTATTATTCTTATATTGCGATATTAATCACCAGGGGAAAAAGGGCATCATTTAGATTTATTTTTAGATTATAATTGGAAAGTTTGAATAATATTCCCCTCAACCATCTGATATAACAGACATAATACCAGATTTATCATGGAAAGTTAATGCTTGTCAGTTATTAACAAAATATAAACGATCTTAAAGAGAGGGTTTATTGCTATGATGAGGCGAGCAGTAGTAATTACAACCCTGATTCTTGCAGTACTCCTGGTTTTTTCAGGCACTGCATCAGCAGAGAAAGTGAACGAATTTACCGGTGCTGAACATGCAGCAGACCGTCTCCTGATCGGAACCACCACCAGTCTTGACGCAACCGGAGCACTGGATCAGCTTTCAGAGAAATTTGCTGAAGAAAATAATGTGAAAGTTGAATGGGTTGCAGTCGGAACCGGACAGGCACTGAAATACGGTGAAAACGGCGATGTTGACCTCGTAATGGTTCATGACCGCGTTGCTGAAGACAAATTCCTGGATGCGGGATACGGACTTGATCGTCGTGTCTTTGCTTCCAATTACTTCCTGGTTGCCGGCCCGGAATCAGATCCCGCAAAAATTGCAGGGAAGACGGCTTCTGAAGGATTTAAGGCAATTGCTGAGGCTGCAGCAAGTGATGACAAGATCTCCTTTGTCTCCCGTGGCGACGCATCCGGAACACACTCCCGAGAAAAGCTTCTCTGGAAATCAGCAGGATATGAATATTCTGAGGTAAACCAGTCACCCTGGTATATCGATGCCGCGGCAGGAATGGGTCAGACCCTCACGATGGCAAATGAAAAAGATGCCTATCTCCTCAGTGATTCTGCTACCTGGAACACGATGCAGAATGATCTGACTATTAAACCACTCATTACCGATGGGAAGGATCTGCTGAATATTTATGCAGTCATGAGAATCAATCCGGAAAAATTCCCGGACGTTGCAATCAATACTGATGCAGCGAAAAAATGGGAGAACTTCCTTATCAGTGATGAGACCCAGAACTGGTTTAATGAATTCCAGAAAGATGGAAAACCCTTCTTCGTTCCGGCAAAGGGCGATGCAACAACCCTGAACGTGACTGAAGAAGAGATCTCAAGTCCGGTTGAGTAAGTTTTATACCAGCCTATACCTTCTTTTTACCACTGATGAACGATCTTATTTCTGCGTTTTCCACCGCGTGTACCCTCCTGTTGACACTCAACCCTGATGTCATCGGGATTACCATGCGAACTCTTGAGATCACCTTCACTTCTGTCTTAATCAGTACCGCAATCGCCCTCCCGATAGGAACGATCATAAACTTCAGTGATTTCCGTGGGAAAAAGACGCTCATCAGTCTTATCCAGACCCTGTATGCCCTGCCGACCGTCATTGTCGGACTGGTTGGATACATGCTCCTCTCAAGAACCGGTCCGCTCGGATTCCTGGGGCTCCTGTTTACCCCTGGGGGCATGATATTCGGACAGACACTCCTGGTTATTCCGATTATGACAGGATTGACCATCGCTGCCCTCCAGGGGATCAATCCGGTGATTTCCGATACAATCCGATCACTTGGAGCCACCAGGGCTCAGTTTCTCAAAAGTCATCTCCGGGAAGCCAGGTTTGTAATCATGGCAGCGGTGGTAATCGGGTTTTCCCGGGCGATTTCCGAGGTCGGTGCGGCTATCATGATTGGAGGAAATATCAAAGGGCACACCCGGGTTCTGACCACGGCAATATCACTCCAGACCTCGATGGGTAATTTTGAACTATCTCTTGCCCTGGGAATCATTCTCTTAGGAATTGCACTGATCATCAACCTGATCATGGGATTTCTTCAACAACGGTAACCATGATCAGACTGGAAAATATTTCAAAATCATTTGATGGAAAAGTAGTCCTTGACAGAATTACGGCAGAAATCCCCATGGGCAAGATTTGTACCATCATCGGCCCGTCAGGACAGGGAAAAACAACTCTTCTCAGACTCATCAACCTTCTGGACACACCTTCCGCTGGAACCATCTATTTTAACAATATATCACTGCATGATAGCAGGACAGATATCATCTCCATCAGGAGGAAGATGGGGATGGTATTCCAGATACCGATCGCATTTAAAGAATCTGTTTTTGAGAATATTGCCATCGGCCTTCGGTACCGCCATATTTCCCAGGAAGATATTATTCGCAGAGTTCAGGAAAAACTAACCGAAATCGGACTCGAAGGATATGAAGACCGCAAAGCAGGAACACTCTCCGGAGGAGAGATGCAGAGGGTATCTCTTGCACGAGTAATGGTTACAAAACCTGAAATACTCCTCCTTGACGAGCCGACTGCCAACCTCGACCCGGTATCTACCACAAAAATTGAAGAACTGATCCGATATTATAACCGTGAATTCAAAACGACGGTGATCATGTCTTCCCATGACCTTTTCCAGGGTCAGAGAATGGCAGATCTGGTTGCCGTGATGATGAATGGCAGATTTATTCAGGCTGAAGAGACAATAAAAGTCTTTTCTGAACCTTGTTCTCCGGAAGTAGCCCGGTTTATCGGAATCAGAAATGTACTATCTGGTAAAGTTATCGGGACTGATGACGGGATGACCCGTATCGATCTGGACGGGATTATCATTCATGGAATCAGTACGATTCACCAGGGACTGGTTTCCGTCGCACTGCGTCCGGAAGATATTACCCTGTATACCCATCCGGACGGAAAAATGAGTGCACGAAATGTACTCAACGGTTTCATCGCAGAAATAAAGCCCTACGGCATCATCAGTCATGTGATCGTATCCTGCGGCAGGCTCTCCCTGGCGGTCCAGGTAACCTGGCAGGCTGTTCGGGAACTAAACCTCGATACAGGAAAAGAAGTCATTATCTCGTTTAAAGCATCTTCGGTACATGTGATGCCTCATGGACAGGAATCCTGCAGCGATACCTGATCATGGATTTTTTCTCCGGAACACAGCAGGCGAGATAGCAGGCTCGGTTGGTAACTTTGGAACCGTGCTTCCTCTGCTCATAGCAGTCTCATCCACTTCAGGGCTTTCTCTCTCCCGGATGCTGGTCATATGCGGGATTTGGTACATCCTGACCGGGGCCATATACCAAATCCCAATCTCTGTTGAGCCGCTCAAAGCAGTGGCAGCCATATCCATCGCCGGGCAGAGTACTCCTGAAGTGATTGCTGCATCCGGTATTCTGACCGGACTCATCTTCCTTGTTTTGGGATATACGAGCAGTATGGAGTGGATTCATAAAAGAATCCCGGTCCCGGTGATCCGGGGAATTCAGCTTGCCCTCGGTGCGATCCTGCTCAGGAGTGCTTTTTTTGATTTCGGTATGCATGACCCCTTTTTTTTCGCAATCAGTATAGGTATCATCATCCTCTTTCTCATAATCCAGATGAAACGGAATTATCCAGACATTTCAGCCCTGATTATCATCGGTATCGGAGCCGGGGCGGTTCTCTTTACATACGGAATTCCGACGCTGACAGTTCCCGCTCTCCCACTGCTGATAATCCCAAGTCTTCCTGATTTTCTTACAGGCGGGATAAACCTCGTTCTTCCCCAGATTCCTTTAACGGTAACCAACTCTATCCTTGCAACCTCGCTCCTTGCCTCTGAATTATATCAGCGGAAGGTTGAGCCCGACCGGTTAAGCAGGACTGTCGGCCTGATGAGTATTTCATCTTCGCTCGCAGGGGGATTTCCCCTCTGTCACGGTGCCGGCGGAGTGGCTGCCCACTTCCGGTTCGGGGCCCGGAGCGGTATTTCAATGATGATCGGGGGAGTCATCCTCATCTTCATTGCAGGTCTGATCACGGATCCCGCAATTCTGACGTTTATTCCCCAGGGCATATTCGGGGCCCTGCTGCTTGCCGTTTCAGGGGAGTTGCTCAAAGGCGGGGCTAAAACAGATGACCTGCGGATTCCCGCGATAATGGCTGTTATTGCAATTTCCGCCGGTATTGCCGTGGCATTTGTCTGCGGGCTCGTGTTGAGTTATCTGATTCACCGGATGAAGAAAAGGAACGGATAAAAAGCAGGCTCTCCCACCTGCGGGTATACCATTAAAAGATTACCGGGCCCAGATGATGGTTCCCACGTTTTCTCCGCTGACGGCCCGGGTTATCATTCCCGGTTTATGCCCGTTAACAATCTGTACACAGGGAAGATTGCGTGATTCAAGCATCAGATCAACCAGTTTTCGCTCCAGGACAAGATCCTCCATATCCATCTCGATCAGTTCTGATGCAGTAATCTCTTTAATCAGGGTTGCATCAGGATTCGTGAATGGATGCTTATCATAGAGTCCGTCAACATTTTTCGCGAGAATACACCGTTTTGCCCCCGTCACTTCTGCGGCAAGAAATGCCCCGGTGTCAGTACGGTGTGCCGGAATGCCCCCGTTTGATCGTTCTGATGGATGTTCATACAAACCATAGGGAGGAGTTCCGTGTGTGACAGGAAGAGCGCCCATTCCCAGAAGGGTCGGAAGTTCTAAGAGATCGGTTGTATGAATCCTCTTTCCTCTCCAGGGTGCAAGCAGGGTTGCCATCATGATAGCATTCTGTTCAGAGACTTTACTGGTCAGTTCAGCAAGAACTCCTGTCGGCATCCCGAGATCGAGACCGATATCCATGATATGCCTGACCCTCACTCCTCCACCGGTCACGATCAGGAGCTCGTTCTGTGTGGAGAGAGAGCCTAATTCCTGCACTAGGGGGAGAACAACATCATGTCCATAATCAATGATACCATGTCCTCCAATCTTGATCACGTTCAGTCCAGGAAGGATCCGGACAAGGGGGCGGTCTTTATACCGGTCAAAGAGTTTTTTACGGACCAGTGTCTCACCCTGAAGTTTATTGGAAATCTCATGCCGTTTGTTCATATGTCACCTTTGTGTTGCCATACGAGAAAGATAGTGAGATACACCCGAAATATATCAACAGAAATATCAGGTTATTACTCTGTGTTATACCTGAAAAATCTATGTGCATGCCGGAAAATGTGAATGCATGACAGAGAAGAATCCGGTACCATTCATTTTCATACCCGGAATTTATCTATAGATTCATATCCAAGAGAGAATGGATATGGCTGCTCTTTCAGTAGAAAACCTTTTTTTAGCTGCAGTGAAACTCTGCCTGATAGAAGAACAGTCTTTGAGCCTCACTTTTACCATTGAAGGAATCCGGATCAGGTTTCCCACAACCAGACGTCTTGCTGAATACCTTCAGGTACCCCATTACTACATTCTCCCGTTTTTTGGAATGATGGAAGAACAGGAACTGGTTACCAGGGCAGAGCGAGTGGGAATCCTGACAACGAAAAGTGGTTCTGAGTATATGATTCGCATCATGCAGGAGAAATTTCCCAATGAGAGCAAAACCCTGCTTGGAGAAGATATTTTTTTCCATATCTGCACTAAGGCAGGAGTACCTGTGTGATGCAGGGTCTCATGATTTCATATTCCACATGAAGACATCTTTATTTTTATCATACAAATGAATACACGCCGGGTAATGCAGTGAAGATCATCAGGATTCCCTCCCTGCTCTCTGAAGTCATCATATCTGCCCTCACCGGGATTGACCAGATGGATTTTACTCGGATTTCACATTGTTATTACTGCAAAGGTCCGATAAAATTCCATGATATCAGAGCAAAGCGATTTGCAACCGTCATTGAAAAAGGTCAGAAAAAAAATATCACCATTAATGTTCACAGGTA
>CAZXRT010000121.1:0-6731 GCA_964642535.1 uncultured Methanospirillum sp. | reverse complement strand
CAAACTACCCGAACTACGCAATGAACGTGGGTCACCAGGGAGAATACGCAGCAATCGTCTCATCCTCACACTATACCAGGAACGACGGTTTCTGTCTCTCCCCGCTGATCAAGATCACCTTTGCCGACCCGGCCCTGGTCTTCGACTTCAGCGAGCCACGCAAGGAGTTCGCCAAGGGTGCAATCCGCGAGTTCGTCCCGGCCGGAGAGAGAACTCTCCTCATGCCGGCCCGTTAAGCGGGTATGCATTTCTTCTCCCTTTTTTTTCTACATCGACACGCATTTTGAATCTCTGAAACCAGGCAATTCAGAACGGGTATGCGGAACATCCCCTGTTGATTGTTCAGATATCCAATCAGATGGATTCATCATGATCACGGATTCAGGATCAAGCAAAATATTTAAATAAATATACACATATGAGTAATATGTACCTGAATGGTACAGGAGTATTACTATGCCTGGATATGACAGAACCGGACCCCGGGGACAGGGGCAGATGACCGGTCGCGGAATGGGATATTGCCGACCGGCAATTCAGAATGAACAGACATCTCCAACAGTGGAGGAAACAGGAACTCCCGGCACAGTTATGCCGCAACCTGCAAACTCCACCGGACAGGTAGTATATGGCCGGGGAAGAGGAGGGATTCCTTGCGGATGTGGCAGGGGATTTGGAGGAGGAAGAAGAGGAGGACGTCGGTAAGACGCGTATCTCCGCATTTCGGAAATTCCATACCGTTTCACACCACCTGACTCTCTGATTAATCCCTCATGAATGATGATCAACGCACCACAAAACCCGGACCCCTTTTTTCCAGATTTATCCAGAAGAGAACTTCCCACTACCGCTGGAATAATCAGGTGAATCAACCCACCATTCCATGGATATGACACCATGAGTACTCCACGAAAAATTGGAATTATTATCTGTGACCGGTACCGCACCTGTTCAGGGGGAAAATGCCTCAGGGCCCTTCGGAATCGTGAAGGAGCATTCGAGCGATACAAGGGAGAAGAAGTAGAACTGGTGGGATATGCCACCTGCAACGGATGCCCGGGAGGCAATGTTGAATACGCACCAGCCGAGATGAAAAAGAACGGTGCAGAGATCATCCACCTCGCTACCGGTATGATCGTAGGATATCCTCCCTGTCCCCGTATCAGAAATTTTTCCGCTTTTATCGCCGAGAAGTATGGCATAGAAGTGGTATACGGCACACATCCGATACCAACCAGTTATTTCCAGACTCATTCAGCCCTGGAAACGTGGAAATCTGCATTCTGGGGAGAGATTACGGCCCCGGTGGTAACAGATGAAAAAACTAGGGAAGCATATAATTAAGAAATTCGTGAAAACTACAGGAATTTCTCCATCCATTCAACCCTGTTGTTTCTACCCCCATGTATCATGACTCTTCACCATATCTTCGGACCTGTGGCTTCCAGGAGACTGGGACGATCCCTGGGGATTGACCTCCTTCCCTTTAAAACCTGTTCGTATAACTGTGTATACTGTGAGTGTGGGAAAACTACGGATCATCAGACCAGAAGGCAGGAGTTCTTCCCCCCTACGGAAATAATCAAGGAACTGGACCAGATTCTGGATAAAAAACCGGACCTCGATTATATCACGTTTGCCGGGTCAGGAGAACCCACACTCTCACTCTCCCTCGGCCAGATCATCAGTCACCTCAAGGATCAGTATCCCGGGTATCAGGTTGCGGTTTTAACAAATGGAAGTTTGTTGTATCTGCCTGAAGTCAGAGATGCACTGATTCGTGCAGATCTCATAATTCCAACGTTTTCATCAGCCTGCCAGGAAACCCATGAAAAAATCCATCATCCCTGCCCGGGGCTTACCGTTTCCTCCCTCATTGATGGAATTCTTAAGCTCAGAGCGGTTTTCTCCGGACAGATCTGGATAGAAGTATTTCTTGTTCCCCCCCTGAATACAACTGAAGATGAATTATTCAACATTCGGGAGACCATTCTTCAGATCAGGCCTGATAAAATTCAGTTGAACGCCCTTGACAGACCAGGGACAGAATCCTGGGTTATCTCCCCTGAACGTTCTGATATTGAATTGATCAGGAGTTTTTTTGCAGAGACCGGAGTCGATACGGAAATTATCGGAACAAACCCGCCTCTTCCCTATTCATCTTATGATACATCGGTTCTGACCCGGATTGAGGAAACACTCCATAGGAGGCCATGCACAGTAGATGACATCGCCCGGATGACCGGACTGCGTCAAAACGAAGTGATGAAAAAAATAGCTGATCTTATAAAACAAGGAGTGATTCAGACAAAACCTGGAGAACGGGGAACTTTTTTTTCTATTGCTGATGAGAGATAGACCTGTTCACTCATTTTTCCGTAATTCTTCAAACCACGCCGATATTGCTGAATTGGCTTTCACTGCTGAAAGAAACCCCCCAATACTGATAACAGTTTCATGACTGATGATATGTTCAATCTGACAGGCATCATACTCAGCAATCGAATGACCAACACCGATCAATGATAAAAAATCAGCGATCATGCGATGCTTCTCACCGAGTTCTTCTGCAAGACACTTTCCCTTATCAGTTAATGTCGCTCCGGCATGAGGAGTATAATGCACATACCCCCCCGTCTGAAGTTTCTTGAGAACTTCAGTGATGGTGGGTGGCCTGACTCCCATCACTTGGGCCAGCGAATTTGTTGATGCATGCCCATCCTTCTTCTCAAGAAAACAGATATTCTCCACATACTCTTCTATTGTCCTCTTTTTCATAAACGAACCCTATATACCAACAAAGATTGCCCTGACAACTCCTCCGACCAGAAATGCGGTCACAGCCATCACACAGATCGCCTTACAAAGGCCGATGATACCGAGCTCTTTGTATAATACTGCAAACACCCCGACACATGGGAAGTACATGGTAAGAGTTGTCACGGCCACAACAAGCTGTCCAGGTGAGAGAGACAGGGGGATGAGCATTCCAATTGCCAGATCTTTGCGAAGGAATCCGGTCAGTAAAGCCGCAGAAGCTCCGGGTGGAAGACCAAGCCATCCAACAATCAGAGGAGAGAGGAGACTCCCCAGCCATGACAAAAACCCGGTCGAATACAGGATATTTACCAGGAAAACCCCGAGGAAGAGGTAGGGGACTGCTTCCAGAACAAAGGAGGTCACCCGCATCCAGGTTTTCTTTACCACCAGTTGAAGTCGTGGTCTTCGATACGGAGGGATTTCTAGAAATATTTCCGGGCATTCTCCTTTGATTATCCTGGATAAAATTACCCCGACGACGGCATACACCAGAGCAAGAATTGCACACACGACAATAATATAATACAAGCCCAGATGTCCAAGAATTCCAAAAATCATGGCCGTTTTTGCCATACAGGGAACTGATATCGCAAGCAGGGTAGCAGCGATAAACCGTTGTTTTTTCGTCTCCAGCACCCGGGTCGCAAGAACACCAGGAACATTGCACCCCAGCCCGAGGAAGACGGGCACAATACCATACCCGTGCATCCCGAGCCGGTGAAAAAGTGTGTCGGTCAGAGTTGCAAGACGGGGAAGATACCCTGAATCTTCCAGAATTGCTGCAATAATGTAAAATGTTACCACGTACGGAAGAACAATTCCGAAAGGCACATACAGACCGGTTGTGAGAACACCCATCGACTGTTCAAAATCGATCTGACCATCAATAAGCTCACCGATGAGAATTTTTTGGAGAAAACCCGGCCCTATCCATTCAGAAATCCCGGTAATGAAAGTAAGATACCAGGAGAATATCGGGTCGGTAATATAGGTTATACAGGCTTCGCCAGAAAGGATTACCGCATAAAAAGAGGCCAGAATGACCCCACATGCCATCGGAATACCTGTAGCCGGTTTGATGGAAGCATCAGAGATAATATCCCGGATTGTGTGATGCCGATGAGTAATTCGCTGAACTTCACGTGTTATCTGCCCAATCATCACCCACTTCTCCTCTTCATTCCACCCTCCTGAGTCAGGAATGGAGACCGGTGAAAAGCAGTACTCAGCAAGGGTTGCAATTCCCTCTCCTGTCACGGCAACAGTGGGGATAATCTGAACACCGAGCAGTTCTTTCAGGTGTTCAACATCAATCTCGATTCCCGTGTGGTGGGCTTCATCCCACATGTTAAGAGCAATAATGAGCGGTTTTTTCCAGGCAAGAAGTTCCAGCGTGAGAATCAGGTTTCGTTCCAGATTTGTTGCATCGATAACATTTACGATGAGATCCGCTTCTTTGAGAATGCGTAACGCAACTTCTTCTGCAGGGTTTGTCGGCTTGAGCGAGTATGTTCCGGGGGCATCAATTATGAACACACGTTCTTTTTGGAAACAGGTTGTGCCCTGGGAGTAATCTACCGTTGTTCCCGGAAAGTTGGAGGTTATTACCTGAGCACCGGTAAGGCGGGAAAAAACAATACTTTTCCCGACATTCGGATTGCCCATTAATACAATCTTCTTCATTCCGTTGTCTCCACAACGATCCGACTGGCAAAACCTCTTCCCAGGGTAACGACCGTTTCATCCACCTTTACAACAACCGGGCCCCGGAATGGATGAATGGTAACAATTGAAATAACCTTTCCTTCCAGTATTCCAATTGAACGCAACTGGTTTTGAAGACCGGACCCTCCGGATATTTCGATGATTCGTGCTGATGAACAGTTCTGAAGATTCGTAAGCAGGGTTTTCATAGAGATCGCCAGATGTCGTTACAGATTTAGGTAAAGCTAATTATGATAAATGCATATATAGTCCTATCTTAATCTTAAAAACGAAAATCCACGGAAAATGTGAGAATTCCTGATAATCGAAGAGATTTATATGATCCAAGATGAAAAATTGATGACTCTGGCTGATATATCCTCCCTTGGGGCTCATCCCTCAATATAAAACAGGAAATAAAGAGATCAATCCTATAAGAAAAGCAGGCATATAGATATAGTACTCATTAATCGCAATATCAGGAGTCATTTTTGAATATTACAGTCTATTCCCCCGATATCTACACATATGGTGCCATGACTATCGGAGGGATCATCAGGAATGCGGGGTTCCACGTATCCATAACCCGCAGTCCAACCGGTGTACATGGTGATTACGTTTTTATCAGCTTGTATTCCACGCAACACCTGATGGATGAGCGTATCATCTCCCTGGTCCGCAGGCTGAAAGGAGAAGGGAGTACCGTCATCATCGGCGGTCCGGTTTGTGCTGATCCCGCGATGGTCCTTGGTGAACTGGCACCTGACCTGGTCGTTGTCGGGGAGGGAGAAGAAGCGGTGCTCCGGATTATCCAGGGAGATGCACCGCAGGGCATCCCAAACTGTGCATTTATGCAGGGAGAAGAACTGATTCTTACAAAGCAGGTTCGTCTGCAGGATATCTCACGCCCGTTACCCTTAATCCCGGACGATATCGGAGATCAGGATATCAGGGGTGCACAAACCTACATTGAAACCCATCGGGGATGTTTCGGACGCTGCAGCTTCTGCCAGGTTCCCCTCTCTTTTGGAAGACAGATCCGCAGTCGTCCGCTTGAAGAGATCCTCCTGGAGGTGAAGGCCTTTAAAGATAAGGGAGTGCGGAGGATTGCCCTTATCGGGGGAACCGGGAGTCTGTACCTGGCGAGGGGGGAAGTCATCAACGAAGATGCATTCATTACCCTCCTGAAAGGACTTGCCGGGATAATGGGCCCAAAGAATGTCTCATGTCCTGATATCAGGGCTGACTGCATCTCAGAAAAAATTCTTGATGCAGTCAGGGAGTATACAGTCGGGTGGATTTTTTTCGGGATAGAATCCGGAAGTCCCAGGATCCTTGACCTGATGCACAAAGGGATCTATCCGGACTCGGTGGAAAAGGCCGTTGAACAATGCCGGCTGCATGGCGTGAAGATCGCAGGCAGTTTTATCTGCGGGTACCCGGGTGAGACCTGGGAAGACCATGAAATGACCAGGGAACTCATCGAGCGGATCGCTCCTGATGATCTCTTTATCTCCTCGGCAGAGCCCATTCCCTCCACTCCTCTGGCAGAACTGGTTTTATCAACTCCTGAAGAAAAAAATCCTGCCTTTTCCACCCATACCGGAGAATATCAGCCACTTCATCTGACTGAATCAGAAGCACGGGCCTTTGACCTGATGCTCCACGCAGATATCTGGCGGATGATTCCCCGCCTGACAACCGATGAACTGTATCATTCATACCTGCAGGAAGCACGCAAACAGGGTGAAGATATCAGAAAAGCAACACGCCTTCTGGCGAAATACCATAATCGGATAGAATAACCGTCCCCAAACAGCAGTCAAACGGAAAGATTGAATCATCAGCAGTAAAAACAGAAAGAGAAGATTTGTTGAAACCAGAATATAACCAGTATCAGCTATGATGACTATCGAGGATGCAGCACTCCTGTTTGGTATTTCCGGAAGAGTGAGTTACATGGAAATCCGTCGCCGGTATCATGCTCTTCTCAGGGAGTGGCACCCCGATGTGTCCCCTCATCCCCCGGAACAGGCTCATGAGATGGCAGTCAGGCTGAAAGAAGCATATGATCTCCTCTCAGAATACTGCATGAACTACCGGGTTTCTTTTACGAAAGAAGATATTTCACAGAATATGGAGTATAACCACGACACCTACTGGAGAGAACATTTCGGGGATGATCCCATCTGGGGATAGTATCCCCC
>CAZXRT010000120.1:0-6754 GCA_964642535.1 uncultured Methanospirillum sp. | reverse complement strand
CCGGTGAACCTGAAGGAAGGATAATTTCAGATATTCCCTGATTTTTCTGCTGAACTGCTGCTTCGTTCTGTTCCTTTGCTTTCTTCAGCCAGAGATTATTGTCAAAAACAATGACTCCGTCAAGAAGCCTGCGGATCTTGTGCATCGCAGTTGCAGCTTTCTTTAGCCGGTATTCCCCTTCTTCATCTGCAGGCATGGTGACCAGTCCGAAGACCGGTTCGAACATGGTTTCCCTGATGATCTGAACCAGATGGGGAACAAGATCAATGAGTCCTCCTCCAAGACCGGCACAAAGAAGGATTGCATCATGACCTTTGGCATCAACGGTTCGAAGCATTGCCTTCACTTCATCGATGGTAAAATTCGTGGTCAGGAGTTCAGGATTTGAGATATCATCCTTGGGAAAGTAAAATTTGGCTTTTCTTTCAATATTGGAGAGATTATCAAGGATAGTGGGATCATTGTCCACTGCAAGAGCGTGGATCCCGGAACACCGGGATGATCTGCCTGATGGAGCTGCAATCAGGTCAGCGATTTTACTCCCCGCTGTTCCAAGTCCGATAACCAAGATTCTCAAGAAATCACCCGGCTCCTGCAATATCCTGCGGATATATGTTGGTATACATGTTTCCCCCTGCTATCATAAAGAGTATCTGGGATGCGGGTGAAAAGTGCCCGGATTTGCCGGTATCCATGATATCTCAATGCGTCTGCGATAATATTTCGGCAGGATCATCGCTATCCGGGGCTTTTCAAGGCATAATTTTTCGATTTATACTTGGAATATCCGGAATTCAGAGATTAAAATAATAATGTTTTTACAGGTTCGGGTTTTACTACTCAATTGAGGTGTAGACCTTGAGTTATGGAATAGAATTCGTTCCGGGAAACATTAACGTCAAGCAGGTGGTCAATTACTGTAAACTCGCAGAATCAAAGGACATTGATTTTGCCTGGATTACTAACCACTACAACAATCGCCACTGCTACCCAACCCTTGCAGCAATTGCTCAGGCAACCACGACCCTGAAGATGGGACCGGGTATCATGAACGCATTTACCGACACCCCGGCAGCAATGGCCTCATTTGCCTGCACCCTCAATGAGATATCCGAGGGTCGTGCAGTCATGGGTATCGGACCTGGGGACCTCTCAACCCTCCCGAAACTGGCAATCAGCCCAGAAAAACCGGTAGGGCGCCTGGAAGAAGCAGTCGTTCAGATGCGCAAACTCTGGATGGGAGAACAGGTTTCAAAGAGTGGAATGAAATTCTTTGACTATGACGGAGCCAAGCTCACGGGTGTAGCTCTGCCAGGAAAGAAGGGTATTCCGGTGTACATTGGTGCCCAGGGACCAAAAGTACTGGAACTTGCAGGAACCATCGGAGACGGTGCACTGATTAACGCATCCAATCCAAAGGACTTCGACGTCGCCATTCCAATCATTAAGGCAGCCTGTGACAAGGTTGGAAAGAAAGGGTTTGATATCGGTGCCTACACTGCAATGTCCATCGATATGAATGAGAAGAAGGCCCGGAACGCAGCAAAGATCGTTGCCGCATTCATTGCAGCCGGATCTCCAGAGCCACTCCTTCAGCGCCACGGACTTGATCTTGCCAAGGTTGCAAACATCAAGGCAGCACTTGCAAAGTTTGACTTCAAGACTGCTGGAGAAAATGTCGATGACGCAACCATCGATGCATTTACCATCGCAGGAAACCCGGACACTGTCAAACAGAAGTGTGAGGATCTCCTCAAGTCTGGTGTGACCCAGATCATCTTTGGATCACCACTTGGTCCGGACATGGTCAATTCCATCCGCCTTCTTGGTAAGTACATAGTCTGATTCTCTTTCAATACCTCTTTTTTTCGGTTCTTATTTAAGCAAGAGAGCCCAATAGCGGATAACAAGAGATGTTTACCGCATATCGGACTGAGATACCGGGGGGGTTCATTGAATACCGGAAAGAGAATCTGACCGGTTTGCAGACCCGAATCTGTCCTCAAAGATTACAACGCGGTATTAATGTCCCGGCTATCCTGAAATACCCGGAAAACGGATGTCCTTTCTGTCCGAATCAGATCAATGCGGTTACTCCCACATTTCCTGATGGAACCCGGATTCGGGTCGGGGAAAGTGTTACCTTTCCTAACCTGTATCCGTTTGCACCATTTCACGTGGTAACCACCATCACCACCTCCCATGTGGTTACCGGGTTTACGGCGCCCCAGATAGCGGATGCTCTTTGCGGGCAGGTGAAGGCACTGTATGATCAACAGGGATACATCTCAATAAACTGGAACTTCCTCCCTTCGGCAGGAGCATCACTCCCTCATCCTCATCTTCAGGGTATTGCTGACCTGAGGCCGGATACCCTTCTGTCACGCTACCTTCAGGCGGGCAGGAGGTGCCGGGAGGAATCTGGAAGTACGTATGCCAATCTCCTCAAAGATCATGAAGGGAAAGGAGGGAGAATCCTGCCTGGAACCCGGCTTATCTGGTATGCCCATCCGGTTCCTGTTGGTGAGGTACGATGTCTCCTTCCCATCACAACGATTCGGGAATTTCTCCCGGTCATCGATGACTTTGCTTCTGATCTCATTCAGATACTCGGATTTTACCAAAAACTCGGTACCTGTGCATTTAACCTGGCGGTCTTCTTCGGGACCGGAGAGGATCGGGATTACTTTTCTGCTTTCTGTTCGATCATTTCCCGTATCAATCCGAATCCGCTTTCAACATCAGATACTGCGTTTATGGAACGGCTTCATCTGGAACCGGTGATCATGACCCTTCCGGAAGATCTTGCATCTGCGTGGTCAGATTTGATGAGATAATCTGTTATCAGAAAAAAAGAGGAGTATTTCCGGTTATTCAGGCTTGCTGATCAGTGTGGTCTTTGCTACCCGGGTTCCATCGTTCTTGTGGGGCTTGCGGATGACGGCATCGGTTGCCTTCTCCATCTCACGTGCCTCGTCACAGAGGAATGCTGCCTGGCGCATCATCTCATGTGCAGAGCAGACGATTGGAACGTAGTTCTCAAAGCCCTTGGTCATGAAGCAGCCCTTGACGTTGACTCCTGCAACAGCGCTTGAGATCTCGTATGCTGCCCGTGCCTTTGCATACGCATAGGGGTTGCTGAACTCGCCTTCTACTGCCTTGTCAGAGGTCATGACAATCTTTGGCAGAGCAATGTCCTTCCCCTTCTTTCCTGCCTTGACCTGATCAATGACCTCATCAAGAGCGACCTGGAGTTTGCGGAATGCACCGGTAAGTGCGAGAACCTTGACCAGGTTTCCGTTAAAGTCAGCCATCTCCATGGGGTCAAGGAATTCGCGGCGTGCACCGATCATGGAGTCACCCTTCATGATGATGTAGCCGAATTCGCTTGCCTTAAGTGCTTCCCATTCTTCCTTCTTGGTGGTGATATCGTCGGTGATGACAACACAGGGGATGCCTGCTGCTGCAAGTGCCTCACGTGCACCCTTTGGACCGGGAAGGACACCGTTTGGTGAGACGACGACACAGAAGTCCGGTCCCCATGCCTTCATGTTGGTGACGACACGGTCAATATCCTCTGGCTGGAGTTTGGTCCCTGAGGTGGCCATGAAGGTCTGCATGTCCTCACGGTCTGCCCTCTCATCGAGGAGAAGTTCTGCCATGACACCGCTAGCAATATTTCCGAGTTTTGCAATTCCTACTTTTACTACCATTGCACACCTCTGAGTGTGTTCATCGTAACTATGATTAATACAATAATAAAGATTGTGAAATCGTTTTTTGGAGTATTTAACAAATTATAATAGAGTATTTCACTAATGGGGCTGCCCACTTGAATAACATGGCAGGCCCTGTGCAGACGATATCTGGCTGGATCTCTGATGTTAACAAAAAGTGTTTAAATTTTCAAGCCTTACTGATATATATGAAAGAAGGTCTGCTGACTGACCGTCAGAAAGAAGTCCTGAGATACCGGAAAGCCGGACTGACACAACAGCAGATTGCAGATATTATTAACACTTCTAAGGCAAATGTCTGCACCATTGAGAAATCTGCGATGGAGAATATCTCCCGGGCCCGTGAAACGATCGAGTTTTTTCACAGCCTGGATTCTAAACATCTCTGCACGATAGAGAAGGGGCAGGATCTCCTCGAATCGATACAGCAGGTCTTTGAGGAAGCGGAAAAGATCGGGGTAAAAGTGAAGTATGATACCATTCAGTTGATGAATCGTATCCGCGATGAGATCCCTGAGAAAAACCGCTCCCGGTATGTCCGGAATCCCATTGAAGTCTACATCAAGGATGACGGGGATCTCTATTTTGAGTAACTCCGGATAAACCATATCTTTATTACCTTTTTTATCTCATATGTATGAAGCCTGAATCTGCATGATCTTTCGGGATTTCGTAGATTCAACGATCATTTCGGAAAGCATTACCAATTTTCGGATTGAAACGGATTGCGATCATCGCAATGGGCTGACTGAGTGGGATGTGATGGTGGCCAGGGTGGACGATTCGGCCCGGTTTCCATGATTTATCATGGAAGAAGCCAGATAATCACGCATCTTACGAGAGACTGGTAGCTGAACGAGAAATTACTGATTGCCCGGCTACGAAGAGAGGGAATGTTCTCGCACCCCGGATTCGGAGTGCATATGACCATCATGGCACTCTCGTCGTAGGGAGGGGCCTGCACGTGATCGTTCAGCAGATGATCTGGCACGTACAGCATCTGCTGTTGTATACCGTCTCTGATACTGCATCGCCTATCATATCAGTCACGTTTGTGGCCGGTATGAACAGATACAGACAGAAGGACTGATAGTAAAATGCCAAATGTACACAGACCCCGCATGGGTTCCCTGGCATTCAGCCCCAGAAAGCGGGCAAAAAGCCAGGTGCCAAAGTATCATGCATGGCCCGCTTACGAAGGAGAGCCTGCTCTCCAGGGTTTTGCCGGATACAAGGTGGGAATGACCCATGTAATCATGGTTGATGACCATGTCAAGAGCCCCAACGAGGGGAAGGATATCATGGTCCCGGTTACCGTCGTGGAAGTACCGGACATGAGGGTTGCAGCAATCCGTGTTTATCGGAAAGATACCTACGGAAGCCATGCAATGACCGAGATCTGGGCCGAAAACCTTGAATCAGATCTTGGGCGTCGCATTAACCTGCCAAAAAAATACAACCGCGAAGAAGCAGAGAAGAAGATCCGCGAAGCTATTGAAGCCGGCCGGATCGTTGACGTGTTCGCTATCACCTACACCCGCCCTGCTGTTCTTACCGGTGTTCCCAAGAAGGTCCCTGACCTGATGGAGACCCGGATCGGCGGCGGTTCCATAAGCGACAGGTTAGACTTCGGCCTTGGACTTCTTGGCAAGGATGTCGATATTAAGGGCCTTTTCCAGGTTGGTCAGTATACTGACATCACTGCAATCACCAAAGGAAAGGGAACTCAGGGCCCTGTCAAGCGCTGGGGTGTTCACCTGCGCAAGCGGAAACACTCTCGTGGAGGCAAGGAAAGGCATGTCGGAACCCTCGGTCCCTGGACTCCCCACCATGTCAGGTGGCAGGTTCCCATGATGGGCCAGACCGGGTACCACCAGCGTACTGAATACAACAAGCGTCTTCTCAGGATTGGAGAGGATGGCTCAGATGTTACTCCCGATGGCGGTTTCCTGCACTATGGTGAAGTCCGCGGCAAGTATGTCCTGATTAAGGGTTCACTTCCCGGTCCATCAAAGCGTCTGATCCGTATCAGGCACGCAATGCGCCTTGGAGAGCACAAGATCCGCGAGCCGGTTATCGAGCATGTGAGCCAGCAGAGCAAGCAGGGGTGAGATAGATGAAAGCACAGGTTTTATCATTATCCGGTTCGGTTGACCATGAGATCGAACTCCCGGCTGTCTTCACGTCAGAATACCGCCCTGATCTGATCAAAAAAGCGGTCATCTCGATCCAGAGCCACCGGTACCAGCCACACGGTGCGTATCCGTACGCAGGCATAACTGCTTCTGCAGTCGGATGGGGAAGCGGTCGTGGTGCATCTCATGTCCCGCGTCTGAAAAACAGTTCCCGGGCTGCAAAGGTACCTCAGGCAAAAGGTGGTCGTGAAGCACATCCGCCAAAAGTACAGAAAATTCTGACCCGTGATATCAACCGGAAGGAACGCAGAAAGGCTCTTTGCTCTGCAATCGCCGCAACTATATCAGAAGATCTGGTCAGGTCACGCGGTCATGTGTATGAGGGCGCTCTTCCCTTTGTTCTTTCAAACGAGTTTGAATCACTTGCCAAGACCCGTGAAGTCGTTGCTGCGCTGAGGGCAATCGGTGTCTATGGCGACATTCTCCGTGCAGAAGGATCCCGCAAGGTCCGTGCCGGCCGTGGAAAGATGCGTGGCCGTCGGTACAAGCAGCGCAAGAGCCTGCTCATCGTAACCGCCAGCGAGCCGCTTCGTGCAGCACGCAACCTTGCCGGCGTTGACGTCTGCCCGGTTGAGAGCCTTAATGTTGAGCTTCTTGCACCCGGAACACAGTCTGCACGGCTGACGATCTGGACTGAAGATGCAATCACACGACTCGGAGGTGAGCAGTAATGGTGCTGAAGTACCCGCATGCAACCGAAAAGGCAACATACGGTGTAGAGAATGAGAGCAAGCTCCAGTTTGTTGTCGATAACAGGGCAACAAAGACGGAGATCAAGAAGGCGGTCGAGAAGATGTTCGGCCAGCAGGTCACCTCAGTGAG
>CAZXRT010000119.1:5482-6762 GCA_964642535.1 uncultured Methanospirillum sp. | reverse complement strand
GCTGACCAAGCATCCCCATATGGGTGAGTGATTGATCGCCCTGATATAAATTCAGGATCCTGTCAGTGGTAAGAATCTTTTTTGGCGATGAGAGTGAAGAAGAGACAATGATTGAGGCATCACATCTCTCCAAGCGGTACGGTGAGGTGACCGCCCTACACGATATCTCCTTCACCTGCACCGAAGGGACAATCCTCGGTATTATCGGACATAACGGGGCAGGAAAAACAACCCTCCTCAAGATTCTGGCCGGCCTTATCACTCCGAGTTCCGGAACCCTGACCATTGGTGGGACAGACGTTCTTGCTGATCCGATGCTGGTCAAAAACCGTCTTGGATATCTTCCAGAAGAATCACGCCTCTATGAAACGATGCTGGTGCCGGACTACCTTCGGTTTTTTGGAGAACTATACGGACTCGATGCCACGACCATCCACGCCCGGGCAGATCTTCTCCTTACCCAGTTATCCCTGAATCCTGAAGGAAAAAGAATAGGAAACCTCTCAAAGGGGATGAAACGCAAGGTTGCCATCGCCCGGTCACTGGTTCATGATCCCTCTCTTCTCATCTATGATGAACCAGGATCCGGCCTTGATCCCATGACCAGCAGGTTCATCATTGAATATCTGAAAGGACTTCGCGATCAGGGAAAGACGATCATCCTCTCTGCACACAACCTCTTCCAGGTCGAAGAGATCTGCGACATTGTCATGATCCTGAAAAGAGGAGATGTGGTTATTGAGGGGACCATGACAGAGCTCAGGGAAAGATTCGGGTCCATCCGGTATGAAGTCTGGTTCATAATACCTGAAGAGAGTATGATGGAATTGCCATCAGATGCGAAAAAAACCGGAAACCTCTGGGTTACTACCGTTAAAACAGTACCGGCACTCAATGAACTGACGGCTGGAATCACCGCCCATAACGGGGTTGTTGAGAGGATAGAATCGAAATATCCGTCACTTGAAGAGATACTGGTAAAAATCGGGAAGTGATCAGAAGAACAGGCGGGCAATATTGTAGAGATCCATGTCTACCTTCTTCTGGGTAATTGCATCGGTAATCGGCACGGCAACGATCCGGTCTCCCTGAAGGGCGACCATGACCCCGTGATTTCCTTTATAGAGCTCTTCAATAGCCGCAACCCCGTACCGGGTTGCCAGAACACGATCATGCGCAGTCGGTGAACCACCCCGCTGCACATGCCCGAGAACCGTGACCCTCGTCTCTGCTTTTACCCTCTTTTCAATCTCCCGGCCAAGAATCTGACCGATTCCTCC
>CAZXRT010000119.1:4008-5382 GCA_964642535.1 uncultured Methanospirillum sp. | reverse complement strand
GTGTAATCAGTACATGAGAGATCGTTATCAATCGTTTTGGGAATACCGATGACAGGGATGTTCATCTCATGCAGACGGGCGGCCACACTCAGAGTATCGTCACCTCCGATGGCAACCAGGGCATCTATGCCGAATTTCCTGATATTAATCAGCATCTGCTGGACATGTTCCTCATTTTTAAATGGATTTGTCCGTGAGGTTCCAATGATCGTCCCCCCTTTGGGGAGGATCCCGGTGACCGAAAAATCGGTGAGGGGCTCTACTTCACCCTCGATGATTCCCTTCCACCCATTTCTGATTCCAAGTACAGAATACCGGTACTTACTTGAAGCCTTGACGACAGCCCTGATTACTGCATTCAGGCCGGGGCAGTCCCCCCCACCGGTTAAAACACCAATGGTCTGAATCTGATTATTTTCCGGCATAGATTTTTACTGCATCCTCAACAGATGCATCCTTTACGGTCATCTCAAAGATTGCATTACACATCCGTACTGCCTCATCGAGACTCTTCTGGTGAATATTCCTACCGGTTGCATTTCCTGCACAACCACCGACATGGATCTGTTCCCACAGCTGCTGCAGGAAAGTCTGACCATCAACACTGGATCCACCGGCACAGACAACCTTCGTTCTTCCGGCTGCCAGGGTTGCCTCCTTCATCAGTTCCACGGAGGATGCACCTTCTTTCTTGGGCGGATTTACTTTTACAAAATCAGAGCCAAGACAGGCGGCAACACCGGCAGCTCCTGCAATCAGGTGCGGATCTTTCTCATCCTTGACTGCTTTTCCCCGGGGATAGATCCAGAGAACGGTTACTAGACCATTCTGATGTGCTTCAAATATGGAGTTTGCTGCAGCGGTAAGCATTTCTGATTCAGATTCAGAACCAAGGTATATCGTATACCCGATACCCAGGATCTTCAGGCCGCTGCTCTTTTTAAACCTGACAACCTGTTCAACCGTGGTCAGCAATCCCGAATACGGCTCCTGCTGAGAGGTTCCGACGAGATTCGTCTTTGAATTTAATTTGACAAGATAGGGAACATCCGGATAATCACTGCCGTATCGTGCAATGAGACCTAGTTGTGCCGCAAAACATCCGATTTTTCCTTTCGCAGCAATCCGGAAGAGATGCTCGGGATCATGATCATCAGGATGGATTCCGGACCCGTAAAAATCATCATTCAGGTGCTCAATCTTCTGATCCCCGGCAAAAAGCATGAGTCTACCTGAATCATGGGTTATCGCCTTAAAATTACTGGCATATGCCTTCTGTGCATCCTTAGGAACGTCCAGAGGAATGAAAACGGATTTACTCATGCATTTCACTCACATCTGAAACAGATAAATATTCCCAATCGCAATGAAGGA
>CAZXRT010000119.1:504-3908 GCA_964642535.1 uncultured Methanospirillum sp. | reverse complement strand
AGAAATTTTGCAATATAATCAAGATTGAGAAGTTGAGATCCGGTGTCCAACCATTTTGGCATGATAGCGTTATACGGGAGATTTATCCTTTTCAAATGATAAAATTATTTCTTCTGCTTTTGCTCTAGAATACTTCCGATATAATCAGAGGCAGAACGGGCGGCATCTTCGAGTGCTGTCATGATATCTGCCCCGGCTTTGTCCATAGACTTACCAATATGCCTTCGTCCTTCTTCCGTGGTCACCAGTTCCCTTCCCACGGACAGGAGATCATCAAGACCTTTTCCAAAAGATGCGGTCGCTTCCTTGAAACGGCTGTTGATATCATCATTCTGATCATTCGAATGATCATTCTTTTCGGCATCCTCAACCCACCGCCCCTTCTCAAAATGACCTTCTGACATTACGTAGTATTCTGTATTCTCCGATGTATCAAGTCTTTTGTTTCCTCATCACCCGAATCCTCAGCAGGACTGTGCGCTCCATTCAGTATGCCATCAGATTTCAAAAACACATATAAAGGATTTCCCGGAGATCCACTCACCAGATGAGCCCTTTCAAACGGGTTTTGATATGAGATCAACGATGATAGATTAGAACATGAATACCCTCCTGGTCTTCGTCATCGTGATTATTCTCATATCCATCATAGGCGTCAGGTATCGGGTACCGCCATTCATGACACTTGTCGGTGGTGCGATTGCATTCGGACTGGCTATCGGGGGAACACCAGACTCAGTATTTGAGCAGGTCGCTAATGGATGTGCAGGCGTATTCAACAGCCTGGGAATTCCGATCCTGGCAGGTTCGGTGATTGCGAAATACCTTGCAGATCAGGGATACATTCAGTTAATTATCTCTGATATCAAGAGAGTGCTAAAAAAACCCACCTCACTGTCAGCATTTGCGGGTTACCTGATTGGGGTTCCCTCAACCTGCCCCATCACTGCATACATGATACTTACTCCGGTTGTCAGTCATCTCGCTCCTACAAAGAAAAAACAATCAGTTCTTCTGTATCTGGTTGCACTGGGAAGTGCCCTCGGTGTCGCTTTTGTATATCCGACCCCGGTGACATTCCCCCTGTTTGAGAATCTGGCACCAAAAGGGCTCTCCCCTCTGACCTATGATCTGGTCGCGATACCCCTTTCTATCATCTTTCTCGCCATTTTTGTTCTCTACGGCCGCAGAAAAATGGAAGAAAAAGAGAGTGATGATGACAGCAGTCTGCAATCTGATGCCAGGGAAGAAGGAGTTTCATGGGGACTTGAAGATCCTTCAGACAGCCCCCTGAAAGCCGCACCTGACACCTGCGATGAAGAGACCGGTCTTTGCGAGAAAAAATTCCATCCCAAAGCCTGGGCACCTTTTCTGGTAACCTTTGCAGCAATTCCGGTGGGTTTTTTCATTCTCCACCTCTCTCATTTCACGCTGGTTCAGTTCATAATGTTTGCAGGAATGATCGCTGCTGTTCTTACCGCCATTCCTGAAAACAGGTGGACCGGCTTTGTATCAGGTGCCAAGCATGCAGGAGTCATCATCTTTGACATCTGCGGAGCCGGGGCACTGGGTTACGTAATTACCCAGAGTACATTTGCCAATGATGCTCTTGCAGTTCTTGCCCACAATCTCCCCCTGATTCTTATTCCATTTGTCCTCGCAGCACTCATTCAGACTGCGCAGGGATCCAGGATTGTCACCTCATACCTTACCGCGCAGATACTTGCAACAACCATGCTGCCTTCAATGATGAATCCACTAGCTCTTTTCCTGATGATCATTGCCGGAGCAGGAGTAATCTGCTTTGTTACCGATCCGTACTTCTGGATGCTTCACCGGACAACGGGTGACGAGGTGAAGACGGTATTTAAAAATTATACCCTTCCCCAGTTCCTGTGCGGATGTGCAACATACATCGTTGCATTTGTAATCCAGTACTTCTGGCCGTAAATTTTCCCCTATCTCTTTTTTGGGTAGTTCACAGCGGGATGAACTGATCCAAAGTCTTCTGCACCGGGTCGGGATGAACCAGACCAGATAACCGGATGCCCACCAGCCTGACAGGTCTGCCATCCCATATCTCATCAAACAATGATAATGCATGATGAAGAATACTATCACTGTCATCTTCCGGATGAGGGAGAGAAACAGCCCTGCTTAAAGTGATGAATCCGGTATACCTGATGCGGATTCCCACGGTTCTGAACCTGATTCCCCGGCTTGAAAGATAATGCTGAAGTGAACTGGCTAGGGATCTGAAGGTCTTGCTTATCAGGGTATGATCAGGAGTATCTTCAGAGAAAGTGATCTCTCTTCCGATCGACTGGCGGGGACCCTGCTGTTTCAGACCTTCCCGATCCACGCCGGTGATAATTTCCACAATCCGGACTGCTTTAGAGCCAAACAGATCCTGCAACTGTTGAATCTCTAACCCGGTTAGATCCCGAATCAGAGTTATTCCCCGGGATTGCAGTGCGATAACCGATTTTTTACCGATTCCGGGAATGGCAGAAACAGGAAGAGGAGAGAGAATTTTTATAATGTCTTTTGGGAGGATAATGACAAGTCCATCAGGTTTCTGCATGTCTGATGCAATCTTTGCGTATGTCCGCGAAGGTGCAAGACCGATAGAACAGGTCAGGTTCTCCCGGCTTTTGATAGCATTCTTCAAAGTAATTGCTACCTCTTCAGCTGCCTTCCAGGAGCCCGAAAAAGAGAGATCAATATATGCTTCATCAATACTGACCTGTTCGATCTTCTCCCCAAATTCATGGATGATATCCATGATGTTTTCCGACACACCGGCATACTTGGCGCTGGGCCTGATATAGACAGCATGGGGGCAGAGCTTCCAGGCATGAGAGATAGGCATACCCGAGTGAAGGCCGAACCGCCGTGCTTCATACGAGCAGGTGCTGACTACACCACGACCTTTGCCATCCATGGGATCTGAACCGATGACCACTGGTTTGCCGGTGAGAGATGGATCATCGCGGACTTCCACGGAGGCATAGAATGAATCCATATCAAGATGAGCAATAATCTGTTCACTCGCCGGCATATCAGGTTAGATAATAGAGAAGAACACGATGAGACTTCCGGTGCGTTTTGCGAATAATCAGGTATCTAACCGACCTGTCTGAAAGTATTGAGGGAATCTGAATAGTAGCGATTCCAATCGGGATGACCATACAGAGCGAAATTAGATAATATTGAATGAAAATAATAATAATGAAAAATACTTTCAATCCGTTTCTTAAAGATTCAAATAGGTCTATGAAAGAGGTGTATGTGTGCATCGTCACTGACCGGGCGCAGACAGACATCCCTTACCAACACCCCCATTATCCCCCCACCCAAGCATCCTCCCTGACACTGTCTGATCCCGGAGTAAGTGGCTGCAC
>CAZXRT010000119.1:0-494 GCA_964642535.1 uncultured Methanospirillum sp. | reverse complement strand
CCCCTGTCCGGATCATCAGAACATCTCTTCAACCGGTGTGACAAATATCTAGTCATCCTGCTTCTGATCGGCAGTGCCGGAATATATCAGAGCATTAGGAGAAAACATGAAATCTGAAGAAAATTCCGGTTGTTCTCCGGACATGTGCTCTTCATGTACCGGATGCGGACCCGGCATCGAAAAGATCACTCTCAGGGTGGAATGGAAGCATAAATCAAATCCTGCTGAGATGGTCAGGAGTATTGAAGAGAGTATCAACACCCTGGCAGCAGAACTGGCGATTTCCGGGGTTGAACTGATTTATATCAACAACACATTCAGCCCTGAGATCATAGAGGGCTCATCATCGTTTTTTATCAATGGAAAGGCTCTTGATTCTCTTACCCCTCTTCCAGATGACGGGGAGGTAACCAGAGAAACACTCAGGAAAGGAATATTCCAGGCCCTCCTGCAAAATATCTGAATTTCCTTTTTTGCATTCACAATATTTATCT
>CAZXRT010000118.1:1419-6780 GCA_964642535.1 uncultured Methanospirillum sp. | reverse complement strand
TCTTCCATGTAAACCTATCTCCTGCGTAACTCTGATCAGACACAAGAGTACTCACGATGCAATACCACACATAGAGCGTAACCATACCGTTGTGGTAAAAGATCAGTTGGTCAGTATTTAGTTAAAGGTTTCGAAATTATGTCCCGTTATAAAGAAAAGCGGTCGTAAAACGTAAAAAGAGGAAAAATACTCCTGAATTTCAGAAGGCAAATTTGCATTAGATCAAAGTTTTTTGTTTAGCACCAAACTTTTCTTGTGTTTCTCCTGATAAAGCCCGGGATGACTCGTCCAGGATATCGTTTTCTGACGGACATTATATATGGAATAAGTGATCGGAATCGGATTCTCCCATTTCACCGGGGTGGGTGTCGTGAGATGATGATCATGAAACACTCGGCAATTGCGCGCTAAAACATCGACGATAAGCGTATGCCGATCATTCTGTAGAATCGTGAGATATATCTCCGTTGCAGGGGATACCACTTTTCTGATCTGAACAGATCATTCTAGAGAGTTGTACTGGTCATGGTGGCTGATCCCGGTAATGAAGAGATTGCTCCCCGCAGAGGAAGACCAAGGGGACGAAGGGGGCCGATTGGATGTGGTCCGCTCAGATGTTACGGTCCCCAATGTGAAGTCTGGGATGAGAATCAGCGGGTAGTGCTTCATCCTGAAGAGATAGAGATACTCAGGCTTGTGGACCTTGAGTGCATGGAACAGGAAGAGGCTGCATTAACTCTTGGAATCTCCCGGAAAACCCTCTGGAAAGATCTTCATGAGGCACGAAGGAAAGTGGCTGATGCCCTGGTGCATGGTAAGGGCATAGAGGTATCCGGATGTTCCCGCAAACATGAAGGGGGATGCCCTCGAAATGACAGGTCTGTCTGCCCGAGGCAGGATGGGGGATTATGTCCGAGATGGAATGATATCACGGACAGCGCAACGTAAACCTTTATAATGTTATACTCATATGTGTAAATGTGGTGCTGAACCAGACACCTGAAACCCTGCATGATGTCTGCAACGGCGGGGTCTGATGGTATCGGGGCATTTCGGGATGGGTGATGATATACACATCCGGATCATGCACCATTTTCAGACATGCCTTCGCCAGGGGGTGAGAATCAAACCGGAGACTGGATGCCATCACCAGCTGAATCGGGAAATCCCAATCCATAAAATCCCGAGTTATTCATCCATTGTTCCTTTTCCGGACTGAACACCCGTTAGTATCCTGCTGACGGGATGGTCATCAGGACCACTTTCAGTTCTTTCCATTCTTCTATCCATCCCATATGGGTAGAAATATATAAATCTTATTTTCGGAAGATCTGTACATTACGAGATCGATTGGTGGTCTGCCTGATCGGTGATCACAATCCGGCCTGTTATGAGGAATACAATGACACGCAGTAGTTATCAGGGAATCCCCGGAATTCTCCGGCCATTTAAAGAATATCTGGAATCACAATCACTTTCCCCGGGTGCAGAAGTGGTCTTCTTCGGGGTTCCGGGAACCTGCACTCCGTTTGTGGAACTGCTCTGCTATGCTGCCCGTTCCCTTCCCTGTTCCTTTTTCTTTGTGCCCTACCTCCAGGAAGAGAAATCACGGGAAATGGTATTTACTGATGGTATCGGGTATCGTCCGGGTGATATCAGTCCGGTGACCTCTCCTGCAGTCCTTGTCCTGATGGGAGGTCTTGCAATGCCGGGGATGCCCGTGAAAAAGGAAGAGGTTGAGGAGAAGATCCGGAAATACGCAGGAATCTCTCGTGCCGGCGTCTGTTTCATGCATATGTTTGAGAAGGCCGGATGGCTCGAAACCATCTCCTTTGATCTCCTGATAGATGCCACCATCAGTGTGGATGTCCTGACTGAATAACCGCTGTCTTACGAGCCATCATGACCAGACTGATAACCATAGAAGACCTCAATGTAGAATTTAACGGGGTATATGCGCTACGAAATATCTCTTTCACTCTTGATGAAGGTGAAATACTCGGAATTATCGGAAGAAGTGGTGCCGGAAAAACCATCCTGATCCATCTTCTCCGCGGTGTTGATCAACCTCCCTCATCTGGCAGAATCATCTACCATATCGCTGCCTGTCCTTCCTGTGAGTATGTAACGGTCCAAAGCCAGGCTGATAAAGCCTGCCCGAAATGTGGCAGCCTGATGACTGCGACAGACGTGGATTTCTGGAACCCCGATAATGAGCATTTTAAACGCAGGATTACCTCCCGGAACGCGATCATGTTCCAGAGGACCTTTGCGCTCTACGGAAACGACCGCGTCATTGACAATGTTCTCCATGCCCTCGATGATATCGGATATCCCTCTGCCCGTGCAGTGTCTCGTGCTGCGGATCTGATCGATCAGGTGCATCTTTCCCATCGGATGATGCATATCGCCCGTGATCTTTCAGGAGGAGAAAAACAGCGGGTGGTACTCGCAAGGCAGCTGGCAAAGGATCCATTCTGCCTTTTTGCAGATGAACCGACCGGGACACTGGATCCAAAAACCGCATTCCTGGTGCATAAGATGCTGAAAGATGCTGCAGCACAGTCCGGGATGTCAATGGTCGTTACGTCCCACTTTACCCAGATCCTTGATGAAGTAGTCACCAAGGCGATTCTCCTCCAGGATGGTGAGATCCGGGCATCAGGATCTCCACAGGAGGTCATGGCTGTCTTTATGAAAGGGTACCATGACGATGAGGAATTCTGCCAGGTGGAGTGTGGCAGTTCGATCATTCAGGCCCGTGACCTTGTGAAACAGTATGTATCGCTGGACAGGGGTCTTATCCGTGCGGTCAATAATGTCAGTTTCGAAGTGAATCACCAGGAAATTTTTGGGATCATCGGAACTTCAGGTGCGGGAAAAACCACTCTTTCCAAGATAATTGCTGGCATTCTTGAACCGACAAGCGGGGAGCTGAACATCAGGGTCGGTGATGAATGGGTGGATATGACCAAACCGGGATTCGACAACCGCGGACGGGCAAAGCAGTACATCGGCCTGCTTCACCAGGAGTATGATCTCTTTCCCCACCGGACCATCCTTGATAACCTGACTGATGCAATCGGGCTTGAATTCCCCAAGGAACTGGCCATGCAGAAAGCGATTATCACCCTGAAGATGGCAGGCTTTACGGCGGAAAAGAGTAAGGAAGTGCTGCACCGCCTTCCGGGAACCCTCAGCGAGGGAGAACGGCACCGGGTTGCACTGGCCCAGGTTCTGATCAGGGAACCTACGATCGTTGTCCTTGATGAGCCGACAGGGACAATGGATCCCATCACCAAGGTGGATGTCAGGCATTCAATCCTGCATGCCCGCGAGGAGATGGAGGATACATTCATCGTTGTCTCTCATGACATGGACTTCGTCCGTGACATCTGCGATCGCTGTGCGTTAATGCGGTTTGGGAAGATCATAAAAATCGGGCCGACTGCAGAGGTTCTTGCTGAAGTATCCGAAGAAGAACGGCAGATCATGGCACAGGAATGAGGATCGCAGAGATTGACCAGGTCATCATCACCGTTCTGGTAGATAACTATACTGATCTCCTGATGACCGGATCCAATCCGGTCATGGAGCGTCCCACGGTTCCCTACAAGGAAGTCCTTTTTGCAGAGCACGGTCTTTCCCTGCATCTTCGTCTCTTTTCCGGGGGCAGTTCCTTATCTCTGCTCATGGATGCAGGGGCTTCCCAAGTGTCCCTGATGTATAATGCGGTCCGTCTCGGTCTGGACCTTCATACGATCGACGGGCTTGTCATCAGCCACGGACATGATGACCATGTTGGATCGGCAGAAGAGGTGATCAGGATGGCCGGAGATCCCCTTCCGGTATACATTCATCCTGCTGCTTTTTGCGGGCGGGAAAAAAGACTTCCTGGTGGCACGGTGATTGAGATGGCTCCTCCTGACATGGCTGCTCTCAGCAGGGCAGGAGCCTCTTTTCATCCGACTCCCGTTCCCACTTCTGTCTGGGATGACCGAATTCTGGTCAGTGGTTCGATTGACCGGACTGTCGACTTTGAACAGACAAACCCTGTCTATTACATTGAGAAAGAAGGGCAGATGGTTCCTGATCTCTTCGTTGATGACCAGGCAGTCATTCTCAATCTGAAAGGGAAAGGGCTGGTTGTCATCACCGGGTGTGCCCATGCAGGGATCATCAACACCCTCAGGTATGCAGAAAAGATCACCGGGATCCATACTGTGCATGCTGTCATTGGTGGATTTCATCTTTCAGGCCCCTTCTTTAGCCCGAGAATCGGCAAGACGATCCATGAACTGGGCCGGATTCATCCAACCTGGATTGTGCCTCTGCACTGCACCGGATGGGAGGCAATGACCCGGATGATCCACGAAATGCCTGAGCAGGTGATCCTGAATACGGTTGGAACGGTCTATCGGTTTAGCGGGTAGAACTGCCAGGCAGGGATGGTGGTGCCGGAATTGCCCTGTTCATCTTTTTTATTGCGGGAGGTGCTTGGGCGCCGGATACAGTCTCTTTTTAATAGGGGGATAGTGGAATCCAAATTGTTTCTGAATGGCTTTTAGATACGGTTTTTCGGCCATCACTGAAAAGACGTTCACTTCCTGCCTGTATTGATGAATTCTTTCTCCCTGATCTTCCCTGAAACCTATGAAACCTATTAAGGGAGAACTCCGTACCTGAGATAGTACAGGCACGATTATGATGACCCCTATCCGAATACTCCACACAATCCCGGGAATGACCATCGCATTGGTATTCCTTCTCTTTGCCGGTGTTCCGGGAGCATATGCTGATGATGATACCTTTGATGACAGCATTTACGTAGGCAGGAGTAATGTTGTCAGTTCCATGGTTGATCCTTCTTTCTGGGAGGAACGCGAACCCCTGACGATTGCAAAACTTGACAAACCGCTCACTCTTCCTGGCAGGAATGCAAAACCCGTTACCCCTGATGTCTGTCCCCAGGGAAGCAACACTGATGACAGAGTTCTTTCGGTGCAAGAACTGGCAATCATGGCAGATGCACAGGATATGGCTTTAGTCCTTGTGAATAATCCCTATTATCAGGCCGGGGATAAGGTTTTCAAGCTTGATGACAAGACCCAGGTTCTGGTGAGTTCAGTGAAATATGCGGCCACCGGGGAATATTATGGGAGAACTGATCTCTCATCAGCATGGGTAACTGAGTTTTACAACGCTGCATACTGCGATGACTCAGTAAATGTTACCGCCCTGCTTGAAGAACTGCCTGCGGAAGTATAGTCTCCCTTCTTTCTCCCTTTCTTTCATTCGTTTTAATATTTGGCCATTGTTAGTTGCCTAATCAATTTTTATCTTCAGGTGATATCCGGGCTG
>CAZXRT010000118.1:0-1409 GCA_964642535.1 uncultured Methanospirillum sp. | reverse complement strand
GCCGGCAAGGGTAATAACAATCAAAATACCAACTTCCTTTTTCTCTTTTCCCTGTATATATACGGGCTTCTGGTAATTACTGCAGATCACTTTTTACTATCTGACTGCTGGTAATCAGAAATCCCAAAGAGAAGGAATTATTACTCATATGCGTAATAAATGTACCGGAATCAACACGGAGATCCTCGGCCGTTTCTGTCTGTATTGGGAATATTCTGATCATGCAATACCGGGCTGGATTCGACTGAATTCTCCAGGTATGAGATCCACGGAGTATGTATGACAACAGGTACTGAGCAGAATAGTCAGGGTTCGGGATTACCCCCGGATGGGTCACGGTCATCAGGCACTCCGGACCCGGCACCTCACGGTCCCCCGGAAAAAGCCTCAATTGATGTACAACATGTGATCCTGATTCTTTCAGGCAAGGGAGGTGTTGGAAAATCAACGGTTGCAGTCAACCTGGCATATGCCCTGTCTTCACGCGGGAAAATGACCGGGTTATTGGATCTTGATATTCATGGACCGAATATTCCCAAGATGCTCGGAATTGAGGAACACCAGTTAATGACTGATGGCACATCCCTTATGCCTGTCCGGATGACAGGAACTCTCCAGGTTATCTCAATGGCATTTCTCCTGCAGAAAAAATCAGATCCGGTAGTCTGGCGGGGAGCTATCAAGATGCAGGTAATCAGACAGTTTCTCTCTGAGGTAAGCTGGGGACCTCTGGATTACCTGATCGTCGACCTTCCCCCCGGGACGGGGGATGAAGCCCTGACCATTGCACAAATCGCCCCCAATGTCAGAGGAGCCGTGATTGTGACAACTCCCCAGGATGTTGCAACCCTTGATTCGACCAAGGCGATTTCATTTGCAGAAAAGATGGGAATTCCTGTCCTTGGTGTGGTTGAGAATATGAGCGGGCTCTCCTGTCCCCACTGTAATGGCCAGATCGATCTCTTTGGAAGCGGAGGGGGTGAACGGATTGCCGGTGAGCATCATGTTCCGTTCCTCGGAAAAATTCCCATAGATATTGAGATGCGGAAGGCCGGGGATGAAGGACATCCCTTTATTGGAAAGAAACGTGATTCTCCAACCTGGAAAGCCATTGATGCGGTGATGGAACGGCTGATGGATACAATGGCCGGGGCATAAGAACCCGTTCATTTTACATTTTTTTCAGGAAACCCGGGTTCAGATATCAGTGCCGGTGAAGATCTGATGGGAGTGAAATGGAGGGGTGATGGCTGACACTCCTTGGTATCATCATCCGGTTCTGTTTATTCTTCTCATGTGCGTAATCGGGCTAAGACGAGTCTGCCTCTTTACCATAATCCGCCCGAACCGACATTGGAAGGTGGATCATAGGGCCATCGGAAATTGGGATCTTCATTGACTGACAATGG
>CAZXRT010000117.1:0-6801 GCA_964642535.1 uncultured Methanospirillum sp. | reverse complement strand
GCGGTGAGATCCACCTCGGCCACCTCGTGACCATCAACAAGCTGATCGATCTCAGGGACGCCGGTCTTGAGGTTATCGTCCTTCTTGCTGATCTGCATGCATTCCTGAACCGGAAAGGTACCATGGAGGAGGTCCGGAAGCTTGCCGAATACAATAAGAAATGTTTCGAAGGTCTCGGACTGACTGATGTGAAATATGTCCTCGGGTCTGACATTCAGCTCAGCAGGGAGTACCAGATCCTGGTTCACGAACTCTCCCAGCAGATCACATTGAACCGGGCAACCCGGAGCATGGATGAGGTAGGCAGGCAGATGGACAACCCGACAGTATCCCAGATGGTATACCCGATCATGCAGATGGCCGATATCGCGGTACTGGGTGTTGACGCAGCGGTCGGGGGGATTGACCAGCGGAAGATCCACATGCTTGCCCGTGAGTATCTTCCCGGCAAAGGATACCCTTCCCCGGTCTGTATCCATGTCCCCATCCTGAACGGTCTTGACGGAAAGAAGATGTCATCATCTCAGGGTAATTACATCTCGGTCGCAGACAGCGAGGATGTCATCAGAAAGAAGATGAACAAGGCATTCTGTCCTCCCGAGATCGAGGAAAACCCGGTGCTCCAGATCCTGATGCACCATATCTTCCCCCGCCTTGATGCGGTCACGATTGAGCGGCCTGAAAAGTTCGGTGGAAACCGGTCCTTTGCTGCATACGCCGAGATTGAACAGGCATATGGTGCCGGAGAGGTCCATCCCGCAGATCTGAAAGGGGCGGTGGCATCTTCCCTGATCCAGATCCTTGCCCCGGTCAGAAGATATCTTGAACAATAGGAGAGAACTGAAGGGATGAGCATCAACCGGGATCGCCATGATCTGCATAAATACGACAAACGTGTCGATGCAACCCGGATCAGGCTCAAAGACCTGGACCAGCTGAAGGTCAGGGAAGATGTCTTTGATGATATCACCCTGCTGGCCTTGTACAAGATGGTCAACAAAGGCTGGCTTTCAGCGATCGGGGGGTCAATCTCTACCGGAAAGGAAGCAAACGTGTTTCTTGCAGACCGGAAAGAAGAACAGGTTGCCATCAAGATCTACCTGACCCGGACCGCCAATTTCCAGAAGATGCAGGATTACATCGCGGGTGACCGGAGGTTTCTGAATATCGGAAAAAGCAGACGCGATATCGTGTTTGCATGGACCCGTAAGGAGTTTTCCAACCTCAGGCGTGCTGCTGATGCCGGGATTCCGGTCCCAAAACCCCTCGTCTTTGACCGGAACATCCTGGTTATGGAGTTTTTAGGTGAGGAAGAAGTGGCATACCCTCAGCTGAGGGTGGCAGAGATTCCAAATCCGGCACAGACATATGACCGGATCATTCAGATCCTTACAACCCTCTGGAAGGACGCAAAACTCGTTCACGGAGACCTGTCAGAGTATAATATTCTGTATGGGAGAGAAGAAGTATATCTGATCGATATGGGCCAGGCTGTCACACCTGATCATCCCCACGCGTTCAGATTCCTGCGAAGAGATATTGAACAACTGAACCGGTTCTTTTCGCCCCGTTGTGAGACGTTATCACTTATCAGTGCCATGAGAACCATCACCGGAATCGAACACCTCCCGGAGAAAGCCGGGACAGAATCATAAGGAGACTGCATGCAACAGGAGACACGTATAACCAGGGAGAGGATCGGAGTCCTCATCGGAAAGAAAGGGATCACCAAGCGGGAGATCGAAGAAAAAACCAAGACCACCATCACGATTGACAGTGAAGAGGGACTGGTCACGATCCAGGGAGAAGAAGCAGAAGGATTTCTTCAGGCCGTGGAGGTTGTAAAAGCGATCGCACGTGGTTTTTCCCCGGAACGGGCATATACACTCTTTGAAGATGAGGATCTCTTCCTTGAGGTGATCGAACTGTCCGATGTGGCAGACAGCCCGGGAAAACTCGAGCGAATCCGGGGACGGATCATCGGAAGGGATGGCAAATCCCGTTCCCAGATTGAGGATATGACCAATACCGAGATCTCTGTCTATGGCAAGACGGTTGCCATCATCGGGATGCTGGAGCAGGTCAAGGTGGCACGGGAAGCCATCGAGATGCTGATCAACGGAGTCTCCCATGAGAGCGTCTATTCCTTCCTGGATCGCAAGAAACGCGAGATGAAACAGGATATGATCAGTTACTACTACTGATACACGCGATGTCAGGGAACCGGTCTGAGCATAACCCGCCACGGGTCACCCATCCACCATTTTGTAACTTCCGGTCTTCTCATCCAGCAGGTTCAGGGCAGGGTATCTGATGGAGATCGCATCCCTTCCCCTTCCGGACCGGTTCATCAGGAGCTGTCTGGACAAGGGAATCAGGGAGTTATACCCACCCCAGGCTTCCTGTATCGAAGCAGGCCTGCTTGAAGGAAAAAACCTTCTCATCTCAATCCCCACAGCCAGCGGCAAGACTCTTCTTGCCGAGATGGCGATGTGGTCACAGATTGCAAGAGGGGGAAAATGCCTGTACATCGTCCCCTTGCGGGCACTAGCCTCGGAAAAATTTGAGGAGTTTCAAAAACGGGGGGCACAGACCGGGGTTGCTACCGGCGATTTTGACCGGACCGACAACCGACTGGGTTCAAACGATATCATCGTTGCCACCAGTGAAAAAGTGGACTCTCTTCTGCGCAACCGGACCCGTTGGCTCTCTGATATCTCCCTGATGGTCCTTGACGAGGTTCACCTGATCGGATCTGATCACCGGGGAGCAACCCTTGAGATGGTCATCACCAAGATGCGGTTCGCAAACCCGCAGATGCAGGTGATCGGGCTGTCAGCAACGATAGGAAATCCGAAGGACATTGCGAGATGGATGGATGCCACCCTCATCTCAAGTTCCTGGCGGCCGGTGGATCTCAGGCAGGGGGTCTATTATGACGGGAAGATCCGGTTCGGGGAAGGGAAGGAGGAGCGGAAAGTCAACGCCGTCACAAAGCATGATGACCTGAATCTCTGTCTTGATACCATTGAGGAAGGAGGGCAGTGTCTGGTCTTTGTCTCTTCCCGGAGAAACGCGGAAGCGTTTGCTAAACGGGCAGCATCTGCGATAAAAGCTGGTAGTCCTGACTCAAAAGAACTGGCCGGCAGGCTGAGAAACGCACGGGACAGTGACCAGGAAAATGTGCTGGCCGCATGTGTCGAGCGGGGGGCAGCCTATCATCACGCCGGCCTGCGACGTGAAGAACGACTGATCATCGAGGAGGGGTTCCGGGAAGGGTTTATCGAGGTTATCGCCGCAACCCCCACCCTTGCTGCCGGACTGAACCTTCCTGCCAGGAGAGTGGTGATCCGTGATTATCTCAGGTTCACCTCGGGCCTCGGTATGGTTCCCATCCCGGTGATGGAGTATCACCAGATGGCAGGCAGAGCAGGACGCCCGCACCTGGACCCGTATGGAGAAGCGGTCCTGATCGCAAAAGACCGTCCGACGGTTGAAAAACTGATGGAGTTCTTCATCGAGGCAGGTGCAGAGGAGATCGACTCCCAGTGTGCAGATACGGATGCTCTCTGCACCCATATCCTCTCCCTCATCGCCACCGGATTTGCCCGGGATACCCCGGCGCTGACAGCGTTCATGGAGCGGACGTTTTATGCCTTTCAGCATCCCCATTCCCGTTCGATGGGAAGAATTGTGGATGAAACAACCCGGTTTCTGACAACTGCCGGGATGATCCGCGAGGAAGGAGAGATGCTGATCCCGACAAAAATGGGAAGTCTCGTATCCCAGCTCTACATTCATCCCCGCGGGGCCAGGATCATCCTGGAACACCTCGAAAAAGCCACAGATGTTACTGATACCGGGTTGCTTCACCTGATCTGTATGCTTCCCGACATGCCCCGGCTCTACCTGAAATCTGCAGATACGGCACCGCTCAAATCTTTCCTGTACAAGCATGCAGATGACCTTCTCGTTCCGTTGCCCTGCGATCCTGAAGGGGAGGAGACCTGGCTTTCTGCACTCAAAACATCCCTGGTACTGAAAGACTGGGCAGAAGAGGTATCAGAAGAGAAGATGGAGGAGCGGTATGGAATCGGGGCAGGCGATGTGTATAACGTGGTCGATTCTGCAAAATGGCTGCTCCATGCTGCTGAACGGCTGATTGGGATGGAGATTCCTGTGTTTCACACGCAGGTGTCACACATCGCAACACGGGTTCAATACGGGGTAAAAGAGGAACTTCTGCCCCTTATCACTCTTAAAAACATCGGCCGTGTCAGGGCACGACGGCTCTATAACGCAGGATACACGAATGCTGCAGAGATCAGGAGAGCAGGTCTTCCTGTACTGACACGGATCCTCGGTCAGCACCTGGCACGGCAGCTGATCGATACCTCATCCCGGACAGGAACCAGCGTTTTTGAGAGGGGAAAAGAGACCGCAGACCAGATCATATCTGATTCAGATCCTGCCAGCCTCACGTGTCTGCCTGCAATCGGAAAAAAAATGGCTGAGAAACTGATGGAGAACGGGGTTCATTCAGTCAGTGACCTCCTGCTCATGGACCAGGAGAGGATCGCCTCGATCATCGGCTCAGGCCGGGCCGAAAAAGTCCTGAAGGCCCTCTCGGAATACCGCGATCAATCATCGCGTTCTGCCAGTCCGGAAAACGAAGAAAGTGGGAGCGATCCGGAGATTACCGGATCTCACTCCGGAAAGGAAGAGTCCAGGAGAAAGGGTCAGCAGTCTATCATTGATTTCACATGAAGCAAGACACATGAAGCAGGAAAATACACGAAAAGAAGCGGATGCAGAGAGTTCTGTTGAGATCCACCAGGTAAAAGCAGATGTACCCGATGTTCCGGCATTTCTTCGTGAACTCAGGAAGATCGGCAGATCGCTGGGGTGCACCTTCATCTGTTTTAACCGTGAGGTGATGGCAGGAAGACGACATGTTACCTCCGCAGTCACTCACGCCATCCGTTCATTTGAGGGGGGAGAGCAGATTGCCCGGAGTATCGAAGTGGAAGCCCTGCTGTATGCTGCCGGAACCCGGCAGACAGGACTCATCGGACCATTCGGATTGCATGAAGGAAAAAATGAGTGCTACCTCTGCACAATTCCCCCGACACCGGGAGCCGTCATCAGGCTCTGTCAGCTGGTTACACCTGCAGACGGGGAAGAATGGGAACTACTGACACCGGACAAAGAAGACCGGCTGGTTGACCTGTTTGGAATCACGGATGCTGAGATAGGGGTTACCGGAAGAGACCGGATCATCGACCTTGTACTCGAACGGGTAGCCCTTCTGATTGTGAACCGGTAATTTCCTGATATTTCCGGGAGATTTCTCCCCTGATTATTTTCCTGCGTGGGTCAGAATGTGCCTGACTTCGGGAATGATGATCTCCCGGGTTGCAAGGGTTGCTGCATGGGGAGATCCGGGAATACAAAATACAATACTCGTTCCTACCAGACCTGCCGTGGCACGGGAGAGAACCATCCGGGTGCCTACCTCTTCGTAACTTTTCATCCTGAAAAGTTCTCCAAACCCGTCAAGCACCTTATCAAACAACGGACTGACCGCTTCTATGGTGCAGTCATCATGAGTGATACCGGTCCCTCCGGTCAGGATGATGCAGTTGCATCCTTGCAGTGCTGAGATCACACCGCCCCTGATTGCATCAACCCTGTCGGGAATGATATTGGTGTGAGATACCGTAATGCCTGCACCCATGAGAAGATCCTGAATAATCGTACCGCTTTTGTCCTCCTTTCCTGAACGGGATGTTGAAACGGTGATAATAGCTGCATGTACCGGTACATCCTGATGATGTGAGGGATCCATAGATACCATTGGTGAAGCGGGAAAGATATAGTGTAATGTTCTTTGATGATATCTGGTTCTGGAACATCTGGATATCAGTGAGTTGGAAAGGTCATAATTCAGATTCCCTGTGGTTTGTCATGAAAATGGTTCCCGTTTTCATCAGGAAAGACTGAAGGATACATGATGCTGTTTTTTGAGTGAGATGGTTTTCTGCATTGGAATGAGGAATGCCCCCTTTCAGGAATGTAATAGTGAAGAGGAGTAGTTCTTTTCATGAGAAATATGCTGTTCTTTTCCTCAGGAGGAATTCTATTGGGAAGGAGAATAGTGGGTTAGTATGGCCTACCCCTTTGTTTCCATTGGAACATCAGGGAAAAAGAGATCCCCTGAAAAATCTGTTTAAAAAATGGAGAATCTGATACATTCCAGAAGTTCTTTTTTTAAACATCCTGAAAAATTCAATAAAAGCCACAAAATTCCAATGAACTACTCTTCTAAAAATGGTTAATATCATTTTTTTCCCTGAGGTATGTTCTCTCTTCCTTTTTTCCGAACGTAATATGACACAATGCTCCTGGTATTGTGAAAATAACAAAAGTCTGATCTATGTGATGATAGTTGTAACACAAGAAAAGTTAATAATAATAAATTATAGTACTTAATAGAAATTATTTATGTTATAACATTCAAACAATACGTATCTGAAATAAATTTCAATCCTGAGTTTCTCAGGGATCTGAAATGTACCACTCCAGTGGAAATAGAGGGGTGGGGGTTCCTTTTGACCATATTTTCATTTCCTTTAATTTTTCTCTGTATTTTGTGAAAATAAGATAGATTTTCTGGTTTTAAGAGAATGAATAAGATCCCATACTATTATCGTTATCAGGTCAAACCTACTTGGGATTACGGTACTAATGACAGATGAAATGGGAGAATCATCCGGGCTCTTTGATAAATATCTCGCAGAA
>CAZXRT010000116.1:3643-6819 GCA_964642535.1 uncultured Methanospirillum sp. | reverse complement strand
CCGAAATTTAGCGCAAAATTTACATAAAACAGATAATCTGCGTTAGAGCATCGCGAATAAATGTCCTCAAACGTTGTGGAGCTGTTACCCGTCTTATCCGGTGAAACTTCGGCCATGACATAGGTGCCGCCCGCCATACCTATCATCTTTGCCATATAGTCGCCGCCGTTGCGTGCATACACCTTATCAGCAGAGGTTATATAAAACATTGCTACGGTTTTTCCGGTTTTCGTGGCAGTAGAAACCTTCTCGACCTTGGCGACCTGCTCATTAAAGTAAGCGTCAGCCTTGTCCTTAAGTCCCAACAATGCGCCGAAGAGCTTTACCCATTCCACTCTCCCGAGGGGGTGTCCTTCTGCTGACGATGTTTCTATGAAATATGGTATTTTAAGCTCGTCGAACTTTGCCATAGCTCCGGGATTGTTAGCTAACATCGTCGTGTCAACTTCAAGCTGTACACCCAATTTTGTGAGCATCTCATAATCCGGCGCCTTATAACTGCCCGAATACTTAATTTTTCCAGCTTTCATGCTTGCAACAACATTGTCGATGTACCACTCGCCCACGTCATAGCCGACTGTAGCTATCTTATCGAGTCCGCCTATGGCATCAACCACAGAAACCATGCCTGTGCTGTTCAGAGTTATTTTATTTAGAGGCTGCTTTAGAACGACTACATTACCGGCAAGTCCCTCCGGGACCTTTTTGCCTTCCGGCACTATCAGGAACTTTTTATCCTTGGAAGAGGCAACAGTAAACTCTATGTACCCGCCCTTGTCATAGGTAAGAGTAAAGCCCGTAGCATACTTAAGCTGCTCATTGTGGTCAAAAACGAGCTTGCCGTTTACATCATCAGTATTCGCCGCTGCGGATGGCGAGGGCTTTCCTGAGGTCGCGGGAGCGCAGGCCGCCAAAGAGAGAAGCATAACAGCTGCAAGCACAGCCGCCGTAAGTTTTTTAACTCTAGTTTTCATATTTGCTATTTCCTTTCTTTCATGTCTTCGAAAATACTGGCATTTCAAATCACTCCGCTGAGCTTAGAAAGAAATTTACAGCATAAAAAAAGACAGTGGAAAAATTCCACTGTCGGTAAAAAGCGCAAAAAGACACTGCTAAGAATGCAGCTGCTGCTTCTTTACTTTCCCACCGAAAGTGATTGCAAAGCAAAACAGCAGGTCTCCTGACTTAACATCAACCGGAACACCTTTGCCTTCCCAGCGTTAGCCAGTGGCATAAAAAAGGTATCCGTCCGTATTACAGTAGCGGGGGCTGTCACGGAATTTAACCGTGTTCCCTATTAAAACGTTCGATCAAACGATCAAAATCGTTACTGCATTGCGAAAACAATATTCAATTGTTGCAAATAGCAATATGATATTACACTTTTTGTTATTGTGTGTCAATACCTGCATCTAAAATTAGGCAGCTTTATAAAGGAGGTTCGTTCGAGGGGGGTAGGCAGGCTCCTTCGGTGCAGACATAATAGGTAGTCTTGCCGTTTAGCATGGTATAGTCCGCCTCGTCCGCTATTTTGAATACCCAGTCAGACTTTATTTTAATTTTCCGAACTTCCTCGCGATTTTCAGGCACGCAGACTATTTCCTTAAACGGAAGCCTCGAATAGAGGTAGAAGGCGTTGCCGGCAGGATGTCCGTCGGCCTCCCCGTTCATAAATTCCTCCTGCTTTTTCTGTATAGCGTATAGCTCATCTGATCTTGAAAGCGCGGCAAGTCTTGACAGGTTATAAGCCATGACCGAGTTACCTGAGGGCATTGCCCCGTCGTAGCTCTCCTTAGGGTTGAATATCAGCTTTTCGTTGTTCCTGCCCGAGAAGTAAAAGCCGCCGTTTTCACCGTCAAAGTAGTCAGATATCGTTTTTTCCGTAAGCTCCAGCGCTCTTATTAGATAGCGTTCGTCCTGCGTGGCCTGATGGGTGCAGATGAGCGCGAAGATATAAAAGGCGTAATCGTCGATAAAGCCCACGCTTCCGACCCTGCCGTCAGTTATGCTTGAATATACTGTGTCTCCCTCCGTCAGCTTTTCCTCAATAAAATCAATTGCCTTGAGCGCGGTGTTAAGGTATTCTTTCTTGCCGAGTATTCTATAGGCATTTGCAAATGCCGCTATAGTCAAAGCGTTCCAAGAAGTAAGGATTTTATGGTCTGTGCGAAGCAGCGTTCTGGTTTTGCGGTATTCGTAGACCTTCGGCAAAAGCGCGTCTATAGAGGAATCAAATTCATCGCGTTCTATGAGGTTTGGGATATTTTTGCCCTCGAAGTTTCCCTTTTTCGTTATCCCGAAGTAATCGTTAACGCGATTTCCATCTTTTTCGCCCAGAAGCTTTATAAGCTCTTCGGGCGTAAAAACATAGTACTTCCCCTCGTCGCCGTCGCTGTCGGCGTCCTGCGCCGACAAAAATCCGCCCTCGGGATTTTCTAGCTCCCGACTAACATAGAGCAGCGTTTTTTCAGCGGTAGAGCGGTAAAGCTCAGCCCCCGTTTCCTCATAGGCCAGCAAATATGCAATTGTCAGAAGCGCGTTATCGTAGAGCATCTTTTCAAAATGCGGCACAAGCCAGAACCGGTCGGTGGAATACCTTGAAAAGCCATAACCTATATGGTCAAAAATACCGCCCTTATACATCTGAACAAGGGTCTTTTCGGCCAAATCAGGCGCTTTTTTTATAAGCAGCATAAGATTGTGCGGAGTCGGAAACTTGGGTGCCTGTCCGAAGCCGCCGTACTCTCTGTCGAAGGAGCGTTTAAAATATGCCACGGCCTTATCTATCGGTGGATTATGCGCCTCGCTTTTGGGCTGCTCCGTGACACGGCTGAGCATTGAGGTGATCTCGTTTCCTGCATCTGTAAGCTTTGATCTGTTCCCGTTCCACCTCTCGATTATTGCACGCAGCAGCTGCTTAAACCCGCTCTTCGGAAAATACGTTCCTGCATAAAAGGGCTTTTGCGCGCTTGTCATAAAAATGCTTGTCGGCCAGCCCCCGCTGCCGGTAAAGGCCTGACATACGCGCATGTAGATGTTGTCGATGTCGGGCCTCTCCTCGCGGTCTACCTTTATTGATACAAAATTGTCATTGAGAAGCCTTGCCACGGATTCGTCCTCAAAGCTCTCCTCTTCCATTACGTGGCACCAGTGACAGCAGCTATAGCCGATGCTCA
>CAZXRT010000116.1:0-3633 GCA_964642535.1 uncultured Methanospirillum sp. | reverse complement strand
AACGTATTTACAATATGGTTAATATAGAAATTGTCACCAGTGACATGTCGACCAAATAAACTACGAATAGCCAATAGACAAGAAGATTGGTTTATCTTCCGACGAAGCTTTTGAAAAAGCTTCATCGCTCCATGGATACCAATTCACAGGGTTGTGTGCATGTTGCAACAGGTATGGAGATTTCTCATGGATAAGTCTATTGGCTGTTACGTTAGTTTTCATTTGGCATCACCTCCTATTTAAGAATTAATTCGACTAATTTAGTGTGCTGAGTTTTTGATAAAATATTAGAAAAAAGCGTTTTTCCTCTTAGCGTGAACCTCGCTGCTTTCTATCCCATATGATTTATTTTTAAGTATTAGAATTTCTACAAACTGTGTTCTTTAATAATACCACTACTCGTTCTCAAGAAGGAAGTAGTATTATATTTGATTTGTAAATCACGTGAAAATATTGTAATATTCTAAATAGCATTAAATATGTAGTAAAAGGAGTTTAATAGTAGTGTATATCTTGTTATTAAAATATATAAAACCGCTTGAAGACGTTGAAAAGGCATTAGGAGAGCATCGTGAATATTCCGCGTTAAATTGAACATCTCGACCGCGCAAGTTGAACACCCTCACCGCGCTAGTTGTACAGGACAACCGATGCCGTTTGGACACCGAAAAGGAGCCTTTGGCTCATCGGGCGCTGCCCGAACCCGAGGTTTAACGCATTAGGGTTTTCCAGGAAGAGTGATTGTCACAGTGTCCATGTCGTTACTCCGCGTCGCATTTTTCGCTGTTATGGTTAAATGCATGATTATGATAACAGGAGACCCCCAATTTCGATGTATAACCCTTACGGTAGCGCTGTTCAACTTTCGCGGCAAAGGTGTTCAATCTCAGCGGCGGCGCTGCTCAATTCAGGCGGTCGAGCTGTCTTGTGAAAGCGGAATATGCACATCGTGTGTATTTGGAAAAATACTATTCATCCAAAAAGTTCTTTTGTTCAGGCAGAAGGAATCCACGTATAGGTGGTGTTATTTTATGTAATGCTACTGATATAAATGAAGTTAAAGATATTGTTAAGGATGACCCATTTTATATTAAAAACATTGCGGAATATGAAATTATTCATTTTATTCCTACTAAGTATTCAGCTGAATTTGAGAATTGTTTAGATGAATAATATTCTGACAACAGGTTCTGTATTTAATATAGAGCCTTTTTTTATTTAGCGACTGAATTTACTGTCAGAATCATTATTGTCAACATAGAAACTGGCACCAATGGCAACTGGTTTACTTGAACCAAGTTAGGAGTACCCAATAGATAGGAAAATCGGTTTATCTTCTACCTTAGCTTTTTTAAAAGCATCTTCACACCACGGAAACCAATCAACCGGATTATGAGCATGCTGAAGAAGATATGGTGACTTCTCTTTTACTAATCTGTTGGGTACTCTCTCACTTGTTTTCATAGGACCACCTCCTCTTAATTACTATTTATTTTAATAATATACCCAACAAAAGTAGAAGGATACTACTTTATAGTACCCTTCTACTTGTAAATTATTTCTAACTGAATTTCATTATCCTGCCTTGTATAAACAACACACTCTATTATGGTTTTGTATAAAGCATTCTGTTCCTCCCAAGTTAAGTCAGGATTTTTAATTATTTCTTGAAATTCCGTTAGAATATCTATTTTTTCAGTACTGCTCTTATCATGCAAATACTTTAATTCCAACTCAGCTAATTTCTTTGCCTCTGACAAACCCTTCTTTTCTTTTTCAATTCTCTTATATATACTATCATATCTTTCAATGGTGTATGAACCACGTTCAAACATTTGTTCATGCCCTTTCATTGCATTATCTTTATCCTTCAACTCCTTTGCTATTAACCTTATTCTTTCCTCAAGCTTATCAATTTCACCTTTATCTACTGAATTAATATTTAGTTCCATGTCTTTTATGTAAAACTCAATATGCTGATTGATTTTCTCCACTACAACTTGCAGAGGACCACTTCTATTAACACATGCTTTTCCTAATTCGTCGTGATACCAGCATCTTCTTACAGATAATAGACCGCCTCTATTATCTCTATAACTAAATGTCAAAAAATGCCCGCAGAAAGCACATTTTAAAATCTTAGTTAAAGGAAAAATTGTTTTTGATATTGTTCTCTTTGGCATTTTTGTGTTTCGACCAAGGAAAAGCATAATCGCTTCATGCTCTGCAGTTGTTTTTAATGGTTTATGGAGACCTTTGATTTTTTTCCAGTCGTCTGAATCAATTCTTTCAAAACTTTCAGCATTTTTAGATTTCTTTTTGTGTGCATTACCTTTGGTTTTACCTATAACAATATGACCATAATTTATATCTATATTACCTTTATCATCCTTCCATTCTAAATGTGTAAGGTCAATTAATGTGTCTCTAACTGTTTTACTTGTCCAGAATTTTCGACCTCTTTTAGTTCTACCTGCTGTAAGCCACCCTTTCAAGTTTAACTCATGTGCTATTTCAGTAGTAGGCGTCTGATATTTAACAACGGCATCAATAATGTAGCGATAAATTACATTCAACGAGGGGTCAACTTCTAAAATCTGTTTTTCTTTATCATAATAGTAAGGTAATGGTGGAATACCATTTGCCCAAAGTCCTTTCTTTGCAGCTTGAATCTTTCCTCTTCTCAGCCTTTTTTTTATAGTTTTGTACTCTTGCCTTGCTATAAAGGACTTCATATCATAAACAAATTCATCCTGTTCACTTGCTAAATCAAAGATTTTAGTCCCCTCAATGAGCAAGACTCCGTACTTGATAAAAACGTTTTTTATGTATTCTGCATCCTCTGGTGCTCCTCTTGATAGTCTGTCTTGGTCTATAACCATTACAGCATCATATAAGCCAGTTTTGATATCCTCTATTAGTTCCTGAATCCTTGGACGCATTTCAATCGTAAGCGTAAACACCGACGGCGTAAAAAAGGACCCGCTGTAAACCAGCAGGTCCGGGATATTAGGAAATCATATTAACATTTCTTCTGCGGTACCCTGCACTGCTCCTGGACTTGCTTTTGGGGCCGCAGGTGCAATTGTAGGTGGAGTAACAGGAGGTAAGAAAAGTAAGTCTTTATGTACTTCTTTGTCCATCAAAATTTCAATTAAAGATATACAAAATCCCACTGCATATATTAATTTTATATTTACCGCAATACAAAAGAATGGCTTGACTTATAAAGTTAAATATTCGCAGGCACAAGAATGCGTATCTCTTCTGGAATTTATTTGTAAAGAAGCTTCTGGAAACAATGATTCAGTGACATCAGCTATTCAACATGACTCACTATCTCAGGCAGACGAAATTCTGAAGTTTAAAAATCTATTAGACGCAGGAATTATTACACAAGAAGAATTTGAAATAAAGAAAAAGCAACTACTTGGTTTGTAAATAATTTTCAAATGCATATATCATTTAATCCTAATTAATTCCAAACAGAAATATAGAATGTATATGGGTATTATATAAAAGCTTAAAACTAGAAAGCCAAATAAAAAAAGCAGAGGCTTATATAGCCTCTGCTTTTACAGTCTGTCAAAGAACCGCAGTTTTCAGCTTGCGAAAACTGCGGTTCTTTGCGTA
>CAZXRT010000115.1:0-6868 GCA_964642535.1 uncultured Methanospirillum sp. | reverse complement strand
TAAAGTCACCATAATACGGGTCAGTGATCTCATCAGGAATATCTCCTCCAGCAATCCGGTCGACATATTCTGCTGCAACATTGAGCGGGCCGATGACAGCGTCCAATGTGGAGTTTACCCCCTCGACAATTCGCCTGAAATCACCATTGTGTCGGGATGCATCTGCACGGGTATTGAGATTGCCCCTGACTGCAGCATCGGTGAGGGAATTGACGTCCTCAATCATGAGGTTTACCGCCATGATGCAGGTGTTCAGGTTACTCTTGATCTCATTGAAGTCACCATAATATTCATCCGTGATAACCGGAGGAATATCACCTTTTGATATCCGATCAACGTATTCAGCTGCAACATTCAGCGGACCGGTCACCGAGTCAAGCGTGGCGTTGAACTCTGACATGATAACCCGGTAATCACCCTCAAGACGAGCAGGATCTGAACGGACCGAAAGATCTCCTTTTTGTGCTGAGCGGGTGAGCATCTTTGCATCAGAAACAAGAGCGTTAATCCGCTCACCCATCTCATTCAGGGTATTTCCCAGCACCCCGACTTCGTCTCCACGGGTAAACGAGACACGTGCACTACTATCACCATGCCCGATTCTGCCTGCCACATGAACCACTTCGGCAAGAGGAACCGTAATATTGCGGGAAAGATAGTAACCAAATCCAAGGGAGCCAAGGGCTGCTCCAAAAGTGACCACAATAAAGACCAGGGTGGAGAAAAGAGCAGCATCATTGCTGTCATTCCGGGTCATCTCCGCTCTTTTTGTCACCTTGTCAATTGTTGGTTCAATGATGGACAGGATCTCGTTGCGAATCTCAACCCTCCTGCTATTTGCAGCCAGCTCATCGATTGCCCCGGTCTGGTTGCCGGTATCAGCAATACCAATTACCATCTGATATTGCGGTTCAAGCTCGGCAAACAATACTTTCAGCCGCTCAAAATTTGCCACATCAGATGAATCAGCATAATTTTGGAGATATTGGTCAAGGTTTTCGTTAATAGACCTGAATGAATGGGAAATATTCGTTTTGAGATCAGAGCGCTCCTGCGGGTACAGCACATACCTGAGGATATCAACCCTGACGTTGAGAACCTCCGTATCAATGTTATCAAGGTTTTTTACCGGAAGCAGAGCCTTTTCATACATAGTATCGCTGTTCCGGGCGATTGCATTCATGTTAGCAACCCCGAAGATAGCGACAAGAATCATGATAATGCAAATTACAACAAATCCACCGACAAGCTTGGTTCCAATCCGTGTATCATTAAATAAAGACATAGTTCCTCCAATTACTCATTGCACCAGGTAGTAAACGGACAATCATGCTACTCATCCCCCACAACCATCCGGGGATCATGGAGCAATGCCAATGCATCTATCACCATAAGAGGCCCGGGCAGGACACCTGCCAAAAACGATGCTCCCTTTCCGCTCACCGTAAGCGGAGGGCGATTCATCGCAGTCAGCTGAACAGAATGTGTCATCACGATGGAGTCTGCAAGAATTCCAAAAGTCATATTATCATCTGAAAGAACAATAATCCGGTTCAAATCTGTTAATCCACGCGACGGTAACCCGAGGATTACCCTTAGGTCCACGAGTGAGAGAACAGCACCCCGGAGACTGATAATTCCAAGAATAAAGGACGGTGTTCCGGGGAGACGGGTGATTTCCTTTAATATCGCGACTTCCCGGATATATTTCATCTCCACTGCGTACCGTTCACGGGAGAGAAGAAATTCAAGAACTTCAATGCCCTCCTCCGATTCGCTCAGATCCGTGAGAGGAACCGATAGTTTGCGGGCCCGGATGCGGAGTATTTCATTGGGATCCCCCTGATCAACACTTTGAACGACTCCCGAAGTATCAGCCATTGTTGAGTACAATTGATCGGTCATGGCCTTCCTCCATCAAGAAGTACAGATACCATCTGGCGAACATGTCCTGCAGGAATTCCATCAGTTTCATCCAGAGTAGTATCGTCTGATACTGATGACAATATCCGAAGGACAGTCTCAAAATGACGGCGTGATTCAGCCGATCTTCCCTGGGTCCCCAGCATCATTCCGAGCATCAGGTGAGCGGGGATGTAGTCAGGATCTGCATATAGTGTCTGCCGCAGTGACTGGATGGCAGACTGAAGATCACCGCGTTCCTGTTGGATCACAGCACGGAGGTGATACGCCGCCGGGCGGAGCGGGTCCAGGGCCAGGATTCGATCGCACCAGCCAAGGGCCCGATCAGACTCGCCCTGGTCAGCCAGAGATCGCGCTATCATCTCCATATCAAGAAAACTCTGTGCATCAGGATGGGAATTGTGCAAAAGAAGATATTCAGCCTCTCCTATTCTGCCAGAGAGGATAAGGGACCGGGTGGTTTCCCGGGAAATGGGAAGTTTATCCAATGACAGGGGCGTTGCAGTGATCTCCGGAGGTGAAACAGACTTGTTCCCGTTGATTTGTTGTGGTACAGCAGAGACAATATCATCGAGATACCGGCGGGAAACAGAGAACTCCGGCTGGTACTCAAACGATGCAGCAGATTCCGGCAGATGATGATCAGACGGAAAAACCGGATTGTCTTGTAAAGGAAAATGATATGAGAAATCTGCCCGGGATGACGAATCTGCTTCGGATCCTTTCTGGAACAAAAAAACCGAAGACCTTTTCACCTGGACAAAACCAGGGCGCTGGGCATAACTGATCTCCTGGGGGCTGACAAGCAGCCAGCCATCACGGACCAGTACAGATTGAAACCGGTCTACGATACCGGCTGCAATCTCTGCAGAGAAATACATCAGGACATTCCGGCAGAGAATGAGATCCATTCGGTTTGTATCATTCAGGCCTGATGGAAAGAGATCGGTAACCAGGTTCAGGCGGGAAAACCGGACCATTTTCCTGATCTCATCTCCAAGGTGCATACGTCCATCCATTCCGGGAGAGAAAAAAGAACCAGTCTGAACCGGTGGTTCTTCACGAAATGACCATTTTGAATAGATACCCCGCTCTGCAGCATGCAATGATCCCGGATTGATATCGGTTGCCAATATGAAGATATCCCAGTCAGTAATATCAGGCAGGAGGTAGCGAAGAAGGATGGCAACAGAATAGGGCTCTTCCCCGGTGCTGCATGCAGCACTCCATATCCGGATATATTTGCCTGAATTTCTCCGGGAACGGATAAGGGCAGGTAGCAACTCATCCTTAAGGCAGGAAAAGAGATTCCGGTCGCGAAAAAAATACGTCTCCCCGATCGTCAGGTTCTTCACCAGTTCATCCTGAATCTTGTGAATACTATCTGAATTATCCAGAAGCCCGATGCAGGCATCAGGATCTTCGATACCCAGTGCCCGGCAGGATGCAAAAAAACCGCGTTCAAGATCGTGCATGCGATCTGACGCGTATGAAAATCCGATTGTTTCTGAGACAAACCTGGCGACCCGGGCAAGGGCATCTTCAGAGAGGGTTGTCATCAGGACTCATCTCCTTCCTTACTGATAAGGCGGGTGAGCAGACGATCCTCGTCAGGGAGCAGAAACTGATCAAGATCGGTTATCAGGATCATACCTTCACCAGTTCTGATCACTCCTCTGACACCGGTAATCCCGGGAAGTACCTCATCAGCATGGGTAATCTCTTCTGAAAAATCCAAAACTCCAAGCACCTGATCCCCAATCAGAGCAACATTGCGATTCGTTGTTTTTGAGATTATCAGAACATCCGAGAGAAGAGGAGACCTGTCAGGAAAGGAGAATCGTGAGCGAATCGAGAAGACCGGAAGGACAACTCCATGATAATTAATTATACCAGCCACCCCGGCTGGTGCGGAGAGGATGGGCGTTATCATAACCATCCGGATCACATGGTCAACCGAGGTGACCGGAAGTCCAAACTGCTGGGTATCCACCATGAAGAGGAGGAACTCTGCCATATCTATGTATTGTGGTGGTTTCCTGGGCTGATATAGATATATGGTCTCCCGGAAATGAAAAGACGGATCAGCCGGTTCGGCATATCACAAATTTCGCGATCAGGGCCTGCATCTGGATATCACTCGATGCACCTTCCGATAGACGAAAATCAGTCTCCCCTAGATGATCAATCATCCTGACCTTGATGCCCTCCGGAAGATCACGTCTGACAACTGACCGGTATAACTGTCCGATGAGTTCCTGAGGAGCGATTCCCCGATCATGAAGAAGCTGGTCAAGCATTCTGCCGGCTCCTTCAAAATTTCCGGAAAGGCAGAGTACAATCAGATCCTCGATCTCATCCGGACGGGCAGTGGCCGTAATCGCATAAATCATTGCGGGCTCTATCGCCCGATCCAGGATGGCAGCTCCCTGAAGTCCGTTGATAGCCTTTCGCATATCGCCCTGCGCAACATAAAAGATGGCATCAATGACCTCTTCACTGACAACCAGTTGTTGATCACTGGCTATCCGGCTTACCATCTCCGCAATTGCAGGTCGTGAGAGGGGCCTGAACCGATATATCGCACATCTGCTCTGTATCGGATCGATGATCTTTGAAGAGTAGTTACAGGAGAGGATGAACCGGCAGGTCTGGGCATATGTTTCCATGGTCCGCCGCAGAGCTGACTGTGCGTCGTTTGTGAGTGCATCTGCCTCGTCAAGAAAGAGAATCTTGAACGATGATCCCCCGAATGGCGATGTCCTGGCAAACTGCTTGATCTGGTTTCTGACGACATCTATTCCGCGTTCATCAGAGGCATTCAACTCCCTAAAGTTCATCTGCCAGTCATCGCCGAAAAATTCGCGTGCAAGAGCAACAGCTGCGGTCGTCTTTCCAACCCCTGCATTGCCGGTAAATAGAAGATGGGGCATCTCTCCTTTCTGCACATATGAATGCAGCCGTTCAATAATCTCCGGTTGTCCGACGATATCAGAGAGTCTTTTCGGGCGGTATTTTTCTATCCATATGGCATGTGTGTCATCCATCAACTGCCTCCACTCCATATCCTGTACGCTGTAATCAGTATTGAGTCATGATTAATGGTCATCGTTATTGTCTCCTTTTAGTCCTGCAAAGATCAGAGACAGCACTCTCGCGCCTGAATGTCACTCAACACAGCCGGAACCGGGGTTCAGGAGAAGATCATAAAGAAACTTCAGTCTCTTGCATGCGGGCCAGAATCCGGGTCTTTCCCTCCTGTACCTCACGGTCATCCGGATCGATCTCAAGAGCGCGGGAGTATGAAAGACATGCTGCTTTGTCTTCGTTGAGAAGGAGCATGACATCTCCCAGGTATCTCCACCCCTGGCTGTGATCCGGCCAGTTCAAAGTGATATAGGTGAAGGTTTTTCTGGCGTCTTCCAACATTCCTGCAGCAATTTCTGCCTTTCCCCGGATTAGCCAGGCTTCCTCAAGATCAGACAGGGAAGCGGCCATGATTGCAGACCGGCGTGACTCGTGAGGATTGCCGGATTCATACAAAACCCGTGAACGACCAATCCATCCCTGGGGATCAGCAGGATTCACTGCAATTGCTGAATTATAGCGGGTGAGTGCACTTTCCGGATCACCCATCAGTTCACAGGTTTCTCCTGCCAGATACAATGCCGGAATATCATTAGGGTGATCAGTAAGAATCTTATCATAATAGGCAGATGCGGAGGCATAATCGCCTTCCTGGGCGAGCAGTGAAGCAAGTCTGAAAAGCAGGGAATAACTGTGAGGATGTTCTCCGATTTCAGAGGTTATTAGTCCTATTGCTGAATCAACCTGCTCCTGATGGACATGGAGATCAGACAGAAGGCTGATAAGATGCTCATCTGATGGAGCCATCGAGAGACCTTCAAGGATAATTGATCTGGCCAGGTCACCTTCTCCGGTCTGCCATCCCCTGACCCTTGCTTCAAGGAGGTAATAGACCGGTTCTTTCGGATACCGGCCGCGGCATACCATACAAATCTGCAATACCTCATCCCATCTTTTCAGATGATACAGGGAGCGAACCTTCCCTTCTATCGCATCCGGATTATCGGGATGATGGGCAAGAATCTGATCAAACACTTCAACGGCCTTTTCATGCCTGCCGGCGGCAGCCAGAGATCTCGCCAGGTGCATCTGGATGTCCGGATCTTCCGGTTTTCGGGAGTGGGCTTCCTCAAACCAGGGTATCGCTTCGTCCCCCCGGTTCATCAGGGAATACACAAGACCCCTGAGCATGAAGGGCATATGACCCGGATTCTCAAGCCCTGATGCTACCATAAAGCAGGCATCCGAGCGATCATATTCACCATCCAGTACCAGAATCAATCCCTTTTTGAGCCACGCAAACAGGTTTTCCGGATGCCATCTGATGATCTCATCATAACAGGCCAGTTCATTCTCCCTGTCATTCCTGCTTTCATATATTCGTGCCTTACAACAGAGGGCCTGTTCGTTGTCTGGTTCAAGGTCAAGTGCATGGTCAAAACAGCGAATGGCTTCATCAGAGTCCTTTCCCGAAATGTAAGAGATCCCAAGATTGATCCAGATTGCTGCAGCGTCGGGAGCAAATACCGAACCGTTCCTGTATGTCTCTTTTGTATCTTCATCAAGCCCTAATCGTGATAAAAGGGCTCCGAGTTCGATCCAGGCGTCTGGAGAAAAGGGCTGGAGCTTCGTAACCCGCACAAAATGGTCCCGTGCCTTTTGTTGATCACCACAGTCGGAAAAAACCTGACCAGCCTGAAAATGAACACCGGCAGAGTCGGGCATCAGATCCAGCAGGCTGATGATAATATCCCGGGCTTCATCCTTCCTTCCTGCCATCCGGAGCGTAAAGATCTTATGAAAAAGTGCCTGGTAATCATCAGGTTCCTCATCAAGGATCCGGGTGATGACCTCGAGT
>CAZXRT010000114.1:0-6902 GCA_964642535.1 uncultured Methanospirillum sp. | reverse complement strand
CCTCAGCAGCCAGGCGTCTCTGACCAGAAATCTGACTCATTTATTCTTCCTCCTCGTTCTCTGCCTTCTTGCCGGAGACCGGAGAGGCCTTTCCGGCAGAGACAGGCTTGGTTGCATCCTTCCAGTTGAGGATGCGAATCTTGGCTTCTGCAGCCTTGTTCTGGATAAGTTCGCGTTTCTTGCGACCTACCGTTGCACCGATACGAATTGCCTGCGTTGTTGCATCGACGTCTGTCAGGTCGTTCAGGTTACAGACCCTGACCTCGTTCAGACCGCAGGGATGCATACCACGGACTGCAAGCGGGCTTCCGTATCCCGGGTCCGGGTGTGGACCCTTTGCTTTGCGGAGTTTGCGCTGCTTGCTGTGCAGACCGCGGGGGCGACGCCAGGAGTCCTTGATGGTGACCTTCTTGTCAACACCCTCGCGTTTGAAACGTGCTTCTTTTGCCTTCCGTACGCGAAGGAGCCGTCTGATCTCAGATACCATTACTGTTCACCCCTGGCGACGATGTAAATCCCGTCCTGGAAGACACGTGGGTCGCGATCGCGGATCCGGGTTGCCTTCTCGATGTTGGAGGCAGTTGAACCAACCAGTTCCTTGTCAATCCCGGTCACGTTCACTTCGTCGGTTCCGACCTTGACGGTCGTTCCCGGAAGGATGCGTGCAGTTCGGGGGTATTTCTCTCCAAGGAAATTGTTGATCTCAAGCTTGTCTCCCTGCTGTTTCAGCTGGATCGGGAAGTGGCTGTATACCACTTTGAGGGTGTACAGGTATCCGCTGGTGACACCGGTGCACATATTGTTGCAATGGGATGCAAGGGTTCCAACCATCGCAATCACCAGTTTTTTTGGTGATTCGGTGGAAAAGATTACAGAATCCTCACCGACGGTTATTTTGATTGCGGGATGCCACATATCACGCTGAAGTTCGCCTTTGGGCCCTTTTACCTTCAGCACTGAATCTGCAAGGGATACCGTGACCCCTGCAGGAATGGATACAGTTCTCTCAACGGTCATCTGATCCACCCTTAGTAGACATACCCCAGGAGTTCTCCGCCGATCCCGAGCTGACGTGCTTCATGATGACTCATCACTCCCTTGGAAGTGGAGATCATCAGCATGCCGATGCTCTTGGATGGGAGATACTGCTGTTCCCAGCTCTCCATGTCTGCCAGCTTTACCGAGTACCGGGGGGAGATGGCACCACACTTGTTGATCATACCGGACATGATGACCTTATATTGGTCGCCACGTCCGTCCTGCACAAGGGTGTACTCCCTGATATACCCGGCCTCTTTCATTACGCGGAGCAGCTCGCCGATCAGTGTGCCGGCAGGCTGGACAGTGCACTCGGCACGTCCGGTGTCTGCAGCATTCTTGAGCGTGCTCATCGCATCCGCCACCGTATTCAGTCTTGCCATTCTTCTCCTCCTCAGTTCAGTTTCTTAAAGCCAAGCTTGCTGGCCCACTCTCTGAAGCACTGTCTGCAGAAGTATATGTCATACCTGCGGACAAGCCCCTGTTTTCGGCCGCATAACTTGCATTCATGTGCACCGCGTCCGAATACCTTGGTTCTCTCTTTTCCGGCCTTTTCAGACATCACTGCACCTCCACACCATAGGCTCCGCTGAGGAACGCTGCGGTATCCTCATGGGTAACCCGCTGTTTCAGGGGAAGTTTCTTGGTCTGGATGTGACGGCGTGCAATCCGGACACCATTGCGCCGGACGACAACAGTCACGTCAAGACCAAAGATACCGATCTTGGGATCATAACTCTGACCCGGGTAATCGGTGTGTTCCTCTACTCCAAAGGAAAAGTTCCCCTGCTGGTCGATGGCTCGATCTGCAATCTTCTTCCCGACAACCTTCAGAGAGGTCTCCAGAAACTTTTCGGCTGTATCGCCCCGAAGGGTGGTTTTACAGCTGAGGGGTTGTCCTTTTCGCAGACCGAACGCGGGAATCGTCTGCCTGGCAACTCCACGAACCGGCTTGTTTCCGGTGATCTCGGACATGATCTTCTCAGCGCTGACAAGCCGGTCTCCGGCTTCGCCGACGCCCATGTGAACGATGACCTTGTCGATGGATACCGCTCGGTTCGGGTTCATTCTTCAATCCCCCAGCTGTCTACTGCCGCCTTTTCGCGGCCGACCGGCACGACATACTCGTCAATGGTCTCAAAGGTTTCCCCGGACTCTTCATCCTTGAGGATGACACGGTTTGGAAGGCTGCCCTGAACGATGATCCGCTCAGTGATACGGGCGATGTTCCCGGAATGCTTCCCGCCGATGACCATGACCATGTTGCCGGCCTGGTACGGGAAGTGATCGATGATCTTGTTCGTCTCTCCATCCTTGAGAGAGAGAACAACCGAGTCGCCGGCCTTGTAGGAGTTGTCTGCAATGATGTTGCTGCCGTCACGCAGGTTCAGCTGAATCTTGCCTCCCCTGACAATCGTCTTGTTGGTGATCTTCACCAGTCTGGACTGGGCAGATGCTTCATCAATAGTGATGGTCTTGTGCCTGCCTTTCATGTCACGAAGAATGCGGTAATATGAACCGGTCTTCGGGATGGCGATGATATCAAAGATACCAATACCCATGTCAGGATGACGGCACGGTCTTCCGTTCACGATAACGTCACGCTGCCGGAGGATCTGCTTGACCTCCTTCATGTTGCGTGCAACCCCGATGTGATCCCGCAGCCATACGGCTATCGGAAGGGCATTGGTGTTGTGCGGGCCCGGGGAGGGCTTCATCACAAACTTGGTTGTCTTGCGTGCGATCCCCCAGGACTTGGGTGCTACGACTCTTTTCAGATGCTGTCCCATAGTTATTCACCACCCAGTTTCTGCTCTCGGCGTTTGTCCTCGAGGTTGAGTTCGGTCACCATCACGTTGGACGGGTCAATCGGGCGGGGCACTTCAGTACCATCTGCCTTCTTAACTGAAACTCCGTCAACCACGATCTTGGCTTTTTTCGGGATGACAAAGTCAACGAGACCGGAAGTCCCGGAGTGGTCACCACGGACAACCTTTACGGTATCACCCTTGATAACACGAACACTGCGCTGTTTATACTTCTCACGCAGTTCCTTTGACAGGGACGCGTGGAGAAGAGAACCGCGCTCGTGGTGCGCGGCATTATACCGGGCCTTGCGCTGTTTTCTTGGCTGTATACTTGCAATCCTTACCATTCGCACCACTCACACGATAATGGTGGCCATCGAGCCGATACGGGGGTACCGGATAGCCACTTCACGGGCAACCGGACCCTTAATCTCGGTTCCCCGTGGTTCATTCTTATCATCAACAACCACGACGGCATTGTCATCAAAGCTGAGACGAAGGCCGCTTGGTCGCCGGATTTCTTTCCTCTGACGGATAACGACTGCACGCACAAGTTTTCTGCGCATGTCAGGCGTTCCCTTCTTTACTGATACTGTTGCAATGTCTGCAAGCCCGAGTTTGGGCTGTCTGCGCCGGACACCATGGTACCCGAACACGGAGACCACCTGGACAACCCGTGCACCAGTGTTATCTGCACAGGTCAGCCGGGTCCCGGTGTTCACTGAGCGGGGGACGCGAATCCCGAGCCCCTTCATGACCGATCCACCTCAATGACCACGAAGGTCTTAGTCTTGGAGAGAGGGCGGCATTCAACAATGCTCACAGTTTCCCCGACCCGTGCATGGAGGCAGGGGGGGTTGTGTGCATGAATTTTTGAGCTCCTCTTCTCGTATCGCTGGTACTTCTTGACGAAGTGAAGGTAGTCTCTCCTGATCACTACCGACCCCGTCATCTTGTCGCTCACGACTTTGCCGGTGATCACCTGGCCGCGCACCGGCAAGGTGCCATGGAACGGGCAGTTCACGTCTCCACACTCCTTTTCCGGGACGGGGACGTTAAATCCGATATTTCTTGCCATTATGAACCTCTATTTTCTGATTCGCATTGATGTCCGTCTCTCCGGAGCCATCAGGAGTGCTGAGCCATCCAGATCGACGGTTATCCCATCGGGAAGACAGGTCCGAAAGGTGACACCTTTCTTGCCTACCATCTTCATCCCGGAGGAGGTCTGTATTGTAACCATCCCCCGGGTTTCATTGATGATGCACCCGGATATCCCGGTAAGGGACGGGTTTGAGGCTTGTACTACCGCTACATCCTGTCCAATCAGTTCATGAAACAGGATGTTCTGCGGCGTAATCATGCCTGGATTCTGCGGTTCTGTTCAGTCATCATCCGGGCGATGGTCCGGCGAATCTCACGGATCTGCCCCGGGTTTTCAGGTGCACCACCGGCACTGACTTTGCCGCGGTACTGGATCAGTTCCATCTTCAGCTTGTCAACCTGTTCAACCAGTTCGACATCAGAGAGCTGGGACACATCTCGGGCCCGAAAGATTGCCATCAGAGATCCTCCTCAACATCGGGTTCTGAAAGCATCTCTTCAAGAGGAACATCCTCCTCTTCTTCCGCAAGGGATTCGGATGAGATCTTCTTGAGATGTGCTGCAAGGCCGCCTTTCTTCTTCTCGACTACTGCCGTAACCTGGAAGTGATCAGGGAGCATGGCACCCGGCGGGATGATCCTGACCTGAATACCAATCACTCCGAGTTTCTTGATAGCGACCGCAAATCCTTTCTCAACAATCGTGTTGACCGGATCGCCGGAGTGCTTGATGTATCCTTCTGTGAACTTCTGAACACGGCCACGTGATCCAGTGAGTTTCCCTGATATGACAACCTCACACCCGAGTGCTCCCGACTCCATGATCCGGCGGATCGTGGAAGACCCAGCCTTTCTGAAGTACCAGCCGCGCTCCAGTGCACTGGCGAGCCTCTCTGCCATGATCTGGGCGTTCAGGTTCGGATTGTCAACCTGCTGAACCTCAATCTGGGGTGATTCCACCCCGTAGACGGTGGCAAGGTCCTGGGTCAGGCCACGGACAACCTTTCCACCCTTTCCGATGACGATACCCGGCTTTTCTGCAAAGATGGTCACCTGAGTGCCAAGAGGGGTCCGGATGAGATCCATTCCACCATACCCGGCACGTTTCAGTTCACGGGAGAGGTGTTTCTCAACCCTGACCTTGCGAACGCCGTCTGCTACAAATTTTCGCTCAACTGCCATACGTTCAGGCCTCCTGTTCGGACACGATCATCTCGATGTTGACCGTCTGGCGATCCTTGGGGGTTGCCCGGCCCATTGCACGGGGCATGAAACTCCTCCGGCGGATTCCACGGTTTGCTGCAACGTGGATGATCCGGAGTTTATCGGTGTCAAGCCCGTTGTATTCGGCATTCTTTCGGACACTGTTGAAGAGCCGCAGATATACCTCGCTGGCCTTGCGGGGGTACCTTCCGGCATCCCAGCCGACCAGTCCCCGCTTGTGGGCAACATTCCGGTTGAACCGCTTGAATGGGATTGCCTTTTTCAGGTCAACGACATCATGCAGGTATGCTTCAGCCTCGTCGAGGGTTTTCCCTTTGACAAACCGGGCAATCTCGATTGCATGTTTGGGTGAGATCGGTGCTTCGTTCACCCTGCCACGAGCCAGGTTATCCCCTTCAACCTTGTTTGAATATTCGATTCTTCCCATTCACATCACTTCAGCGGCACAAACTTACTCGACCGTGTTGCTCCGATACCGGCAGAACCGTGTGAAACTCTCCGTCTGGTCAGTGCAAACTCACCCAGATAGTGGAAGACGCATTCAGGCTGAACCTCCACTTTCACATACTCTTTGCCGTTATAAATCTCAATCTCGCGCCCGATCATCTCGGGGAGAATGATCATGTCACGGACATGAGTCTTCACCCGGGCGTTTCCTTTGCGCAGATCAGCAAGGAGCTTGTCCTCGCTGATCGTCCATCCACGGAGAACCTTCCGGCGAGCCCGGGTGGGCATGACCGGGAGGAGCTCTTCGATGCTCATGGCCTTGAGTGCCTCGGCGTTGTACCCGTGATAGGTAAACTCTTCCTTTCGCCTTGGCAGCTTCTTCAGAACTTTCTTTGCCATATCCGCTTACCTCCTCCTGCCTGTCCGCCGTGCTGCAACATGCCCGACCTTCCGGCCTGGCGGAGTGCCGCGGCTCACCGTCTTTGGTCTTCCGGCATGCTGGTGCCCCCCACCACCGAACGGGTGGTCGATGACGTTCATAGCCTGCCCTCTGACCCGGGGCCAGTTGCTGGCGGTGTTCTTCATCTTGTGATATTTCTTTCCGGCCTTGACGAACGGTTTCTCGCTCCGTCCACCTCCGGCGACAATCCCGATAGTGGCACGACATTCGCCGTTGAACCACTTGGTCTTGCCACTGGGCATCCGGACAGCGACACGGCCTTCCATCTTGTCGGTGATCATTGCCTGCACACCACCGGCACGGACAAACTTGCCACCATCGTTCGGCCGGGCTTCAATATTGCAGATATATGCACCGGTCGGGATGGCTTTCATCGGCAGCGTGTTGCCGTTTTTGTACGAGGCGTCTGAACCCCAGGTCATGACATCTCCGACGCCAAGCCCTTCGGTTACCAGGACATAGGTGTCCTTTGCTCCCTCAACCTCGACCTTTGCGATCGGGGTGTGGCGGGCCGGATCATGTTCAATGTCAACGATAACCCCGTTAACCGTCTCGTTTGTCCGCCCAAGGTGCTTTAAGGCTGCCTTATACCGGTGTGACGGTGCACGGTAGGTTGATCCCCCGTGTCCACGGCTCTGTGTTGTGATACGATGTCCCATCTTACACCACCTTACATTATGCCGAGACGGCTGAGGATCTCCTCTGCGGCCTTCTCATTTGAGAAACTGATGATTGCTTTCTTCTCACCCTTGGTGGTCATCATCGTCCTCACTGAGGTGACCTGCTGGCCGAACATCTTCTCGACCGCCTTCTTGATCTCCG
>CAZXRT010000113.1:4709-6918 GCA_964642535.1 uncultured Methanospirillum sp. | reverse complement strand
GAACACCAGGTGATCATCCATCCGCTGATGACCTGTTACCGCGAAGAGGAGACAGGGGTTGTCAGGGCTGAATATGGTGCTCTGATCACCCGTCTTACTGCCGATACCGAAGATTTTGGGCTCTTTTGTGCCTGTATGCCCGAAAAATACCTGAATGATCCCGATGAACAGGGAATTTTTCTGGAAATTGCCCGCGACATCGCTTTTTCTCTCCATCATTTCACCGTATCACACCGGGAAGAATCAGCCAGAAATGCCCTGCTGACACGTGAGAAGCAATACCGGGAACTGGTTGAAACGATCTCTGACACGCTCTTTACCATCAGTGCCACCGGGGTGATCACGTATATGAGCCCGGCAATCCGGTCGGTTGCCGGGTATGATCCTTCCTATTATACCGGGTCTGATTTTCTCAGGTTCATTCACCCTGAGGATCGAAATGCCGTCTCCGGGTATTTCTCCCGGATTCTACAGGATCAGGCAGTCTCAGTAGAGTTCCGCTCTCTGGATTCCCAAAGCCGGGTGCATCATCTGAGGGTGAAAGCAGCTCCCATCAGGGCAGAAGGGAAAATTGTGGGAATCTCCGGAGTACTATCTGATATTTCAGCATGGAAAGAGTCTGAAAATATCAAGGCAGAACGGATGAAAGAGGTAGAGGCACTTCTCACTCTCCACCTGCTCATGAACGAGAGCGAGGAAGAGATCTTCTCATGTGCCCTGGAAGCAGCGATCGATGTCACGAAAAGTGCCTCCGGATTTGTCGGACTGGTTCATGCCGGAGGAGAGGAACTGGAATTTCAGACCTGGTCCAGTGATGTCATGACCGAGTGTGCAGTCCGGAACCGCCCGCATCATTCTCTCACCGCACCTGGCAGTATCCTCTCCCAATGCATATCCACCGGCGAGCCGGTGATGCTCAACGAGATTGTGCCCGGTTCTCTTCCCGGAAGACTTCCTGACGGCCATATTCCGATCAAAGGGTTCCTTGTGGTTCCCATTCTTGCCGGGGATCAGGTGACTGCCATCATTGCGGTTGCAAATCGTGAGGATGCCTACACAAACATCCATGTCAAGGCTGTGACCACTCTCGGAAACACTCTCTGGGAGATCATCCATGCAAAACGATCGGATCAGGAGATTACGAGGGCACTGACCCAGATCGCACAGAACATGGAGCAGCTGGCTACCCTGAATGATGAGATACGAAATCCCTTAACCATCATCTCACTGATCTCTGATCTGACAGATGAGCAATCAAAGAAGAAACTGATGGAAGCGGTTCATTCAATCGATGATCTGGTAAAAAGACTGGATGTGGGGTGGATTCAGTCAGAAAAAGTGAGAAACTTTCTGATAAAACATTACCAGTTTACCAGGGGAGAACTGGGATCCCGGCATGGGTGATGTATTACCCGGAGATATATCCCGACCCCGGGTTCCTGCAGTCCTGGCACCCGGCTGGCCTTGTCTCACTCCGCTTCCGGCTCCTTATGCCTGCAATCTGGAAAATTGGCTCCCCGTTGGCATTCTTCCGCCTGCCGGCTGACTGATCTGTCATCATGACAGATGAGCTGCTAGAGGTCCGGGCGATTGGTTAAACTGCATGGAGGAGATATAATGCATAGACACTGCGGGTGAATCCTTGGGTATCATCACCCGTAATGCCGGTGAGGGACACGATGGGCTGCCGAATCCTGGTAATTGAAGATAATGAACAGAATATGTATCTGATTCATTTTCTGCTTGAATCAAACGGTCATACTGTCATAGAGGCACTGAACGGAGAAGAGGGGATACATCATGCAGAGCACTCGGCTCCTGATATCATTCTCCTGGATATCCAGCTTCCGGGGATGGATGGATATGAGATTGCTGCTGCTATCAGGAAAACCCCGGGACTGGAGACGATCCCGATCATCGCAGTCACCTCGTATGCCATGGCAGGGGATCGGGAAAAGATCCTTGCTGCAGGAGCTACCGATTATATCGAAAAACCGATCAATCCTGAGACTTTCATCAATCAGATCAGTCCCTACTTCCCTGCAGGGCCATTGTCCTGACCTGAGATCAGTCCTGGCTGTCTTTTTCTGCTGCAATCCTTCTGTTGTCAGGATAGCCGGCCGTGACGTATGGCTACGCAAAAAAAAGGAGATCGGATCAGCTGATCTCGACCCGGTCACCGGTGACCATGTACATGATCATCTCTGCC
>CAZXRT010000113.1:0-4699 GCA_964642535.1 uncultured Methanospirillum sp. | reverse complement strand
GGGACATTGGCCTGACCAGATATCAGTTCTGGCTGTTCTTTTCCTGGCTAAAATCCTTCTGGGGCCTGGATTGACTGCCGGGACGAATGGCTACGTGAAAAAAAGGGGAGATTGAATCAGCTGATCTCGACCCGGTCACCGGTGACCATGTACATGATCATCTCTGCCATGTTGCAGGCCTGGTCCCCGCACCGTTCAAGGTACCGGTCGATGATCACATACCGGGTCAGAACCGGCACAACATCTTTTGCATCCTGCATCCGCTGGATGTAGCGGCCGAGCACATCGCAGTAGAGAGTATCGATCTCCTTGTCGCGGTCACTCATCGTGGTGATGTTTCTGATATCCCGGGTTTTATACGCCTCCAGGGCATCTTCGATCATTCTGATCACAATCCTGCCCATGGAGACGAGGGATGATGTCTCATCAAGGGCATTCTCCCGGGAGAGTCTGACCACTGTTTCTCCGATATCAAACCCCATCCTGCCGACCCGCTCAAGATTATAGATGATCCGGATCGATGCCACACATTCCCGCATATCTTTCGCAACCGGGTGGTAGAGGGCAAGATACTGGAAGTATGCATCCTCGAGCGGGACAAATAACTCCTTGAGTTCCTTTTTCTGTCCGGTCACCTTCGCTGCAAGAACCACATCTCCCTCCTCCAGCGCAATGATACTTCTCTTGAGCATGGACAGGGCGAAGGATCCAAATTCTCCCACCGACTGGTGGAGTCGTTCCAGTTCTGCCTGGCTTTTTTCCGTCATGTCTTCTCCTTACCCGAACCTTCCGGTGATATAGTTCTCAGTCAGTTCCTTCTTTGGATTCTCGAAAATCTGCCGTGTATCTCCAAACTCTATCAGGTCTCCAAGGTACATAAAGGCAGTATAATCAGAGACCCGTGCAGCCTGGGACATACTGTGTGTGACGATTACAACACAGAACTCCTGTTTCAGGTTATCAATCAGGTCTTCAATCTTTGCGGTTGCGATCGGGTCAAGGGCACTGCAGGGCTCATCCATCAGGATGATGTCAGGATTGACCGCAAGGGTTCTGGCGATACACAGCCGCTGCTGCTGACCGCCGGAGAGGCCGAGAGCAGAATCAGGGAGCCGGTTCTTAACTTCATCCCAGAGGGCGGCTTTTCGAAGGCTGCTTTCCACGATCTGATCCAGTTCTCCCTTATTTTTTACCCCATGAATCCGGGGTCCGTACGCGATATTTTCATAGATGGACTTGGGGAAGGGGTTTGGTTTTTGAAATACCATCCCGATCTTCTTCCTGATATCAACGGGGTCGGCATCAGGGCCGTAGATATCCTGGTCATGGAAAGTGATTGATCCCTCGATCCGGCAGCCTGATACGAGATCGTTCATCCGGTTAAAACACCGGATCAGGGTAGATTTTCCACAGCCTGACGGGCCGATGAGCGAGGTAACCTTCCGGTCAGCAACCGGCATGGTGATATTGCGCAGTGCCTGGGTAGAACCGTACCAGAGGTTCAGGTCAGAGACGTTAATAATACTGTCATGATGCATGGATTACCACCTGACCTTCCGGTCAAAATGCAGACGAATGATGATCGCAACGCCGTATATGGCGATTACCAGGATAAGAAGGACCACGGCGGTGGCGTACTGGTTATCCCGTGCACCGGGAACCGTCGTGGCAAGGACGAAGAGATGGTATGGCAGGGCCATGACCGGGTCAAGAAGCGAGTCAGGAAGACGCCGCTGCATGAAGACAACCGCGGTGAACATGATGGGGGCGGTTTCTCCTGCTGCCCTGCCGATGGAGAGGATGGATCCGGTGATGATCCCAGGAACGGCGGGTGGGAGGACGACCCTTCTGACCGTCTGCCACCTGGTGGCTCCCAGGGCGTATGACCCTTCCCTGATACTTTCCGGAACGCTTCGAAGAGCTTCTTCTGTCGTCCTGATGATGGTCGGAAGGACCATCAGGGCCAGGGTGATGACACCGGCCAGCAGGGAGATGCCAAATCCGAGGAAGATGACAAGGAATGTGAATCCGAACAGACCAAAAACGATCGAAGGGGTTCCGTTCAAAAGGTCGGTCGCGGTCCGGATCAGGTGGGTAAGCCGGTTCTCCTTCGTATACTCAACCAGGTAGATAGCAGCCCCGATTCCAAGGGGAAGGGCGATTGCGATCGATCCCAGGATCAGGTAAAACGTTCCGATGATAGCCGGGAAGATCCCTCCTTCCCGGCCGAGATTTCGGGGAGGTTCGGTCAGGAACGACAGGGTGACATGGGGAAGACCGTGGGAGAAGATATCATACAGGATGAAGATCAGGGTGCAGATCACGAGCATGATCAGGATTGTTACCACAGAAAACCAGATCCGTTCTACCTGCTGACGCCTGAAAAACCGGTCTGAAAGGGTCCATACCGCATATATCACAATAATTCCACCAGCAGGCAGCCATAATCCGAGGAATGCCAGGCAGATGACCAGAAGTGATGCAGCGATCACCCCTGCATAGCGGGTCACGGGTTCAGTCCAGGAACGGGGAATGCAGGCAAGGGGACTGTGGATACTGCAGGATGTACCTCCACACTGGGACTGGTGAAGTCGTTTCATCACCCAGAGAGAGAGCAGGTTGATCACCAGGGTGATACACAAAAGCAGAACCGCAACCCCGAAGAGGGCATGGTAATGGATAGATCCGATGGCAACTTCTCCCATCTCGATTCCGAGTGTCCCTGTCAGGGTCCTGACCGGTGAGAAGATATTCCAGATCGGGTCAGGAATGATGGCAGCGTTCCCGGTCACCATGATAACGGCCATCGTCTCTCCGACCGCTCTGCCGATCCCGAGGATGATCGCTGCAGTGATTCCGGGAATTGCCGCAGGAATGATCACTCTGGCGATCGTTTCCCAATGGGTTGCTCCGAGGGCAAACGATCCCTCCCTGAGGTACTGAGGCACTGCACTGAGAGCATCTTCAGATACACTGATGATCGTGGGGAGAGCCATGATGCCCAGGAGAATGGAACCTGCCAGGACCGACTCTCCGCTTGACACTCCGGACCAGTCCTGAATAAGCCTCACCAGGACGACCAGGCCGAAAAACCCGTATACCACCGAGGGAATACCGGCAAGAAGTTCAACTGTCGGTTTGAGAATGTTTCTCATCCGTGGTGATGCCAGCTGGGAGATATACAGGGCAGAGGCGATCCCGAAGGGGACCGCAACTGCCATGGCACCCAGGGTGACCAGAAGGGTTCCCACAACAAGGGGCACGGTTCCGTACTTCGGGATGGCACTTGCCGGGTCCCACCGGTCTCCGGTCAGGAATGGCAGCAGGCCGATCTCCACAAATGCAGGGGCAGCATCATAGAGAAGAAACCCTAAGATGCAGAATATCGCAATAATAGATGATATTGCACAGAAAAACCAGAGAACCCTGACTCCGTTCTCAACCGGACGGTGCCTTATCCGGGCTTTCAGGCTTTGGATAATCCCGTTTTTCATCATGATGACTCACCTGGTACCGATCTCATGACTCTGACTACCTTCTCCTCGTATGTGGGGTATCATTCGTTTCCGATACTTCATGTACTGGGAACCATTATCTTAATTATTACCAGAGAATATAGGTCAGTATAGAGACTATAGAGATCGCCATATAATCAGGGGGAAGCACTCATATTCCCCGGCGATCCATAGACCCGAAATCATGGAAATCCGAAGAGTCCAGATGACCGGAGGTTCTTCCTATGTTCTCACCCTGCCCAAGGACTGGATACACTCCCTGGAGATCAGGAAGAATGATCCCCTTGGTGTCATTACCCAGGAGAACGGTGACCTGCTCATCACGGCAAACATTACCGAGGCTACCATTCAGCGGGAGAAGGTATTCCTTGTCGGGAGCGGAGAGGACAATGACTCGTTCTTCCGATCGCTGGTCGGGGCATACATTGCAGGTTTCAACTCCATTGAGATACGAGCTCGTGATCGCATCGCCCCGGTTCTCAAAAAGACCATCCGGGGTTTTTCAGACCAGGTGATCGGGATTGAACCGGTCGAGGAGGAAGAGAATCGGATCCGGCTTCGCGATCTCTTCAATCCTCTCGAGATGCCGTTTGAGAACACCATCAAGCGGATGTTTGTCATCACCAAAGGGATGCATTCCGATGCTGTCCGGGCCATCGGTACTGCCGATGCCGAACTTGCCGAAGATGTCATCATGAGGGATCGTGAGGTTGACAGGCTCTACTGGCTCATTGCCAGGCAGGCGAACATCATTCTTCATTATCCCCGGTACGGAGAGCGGATCAGTTTTCCGATCACCCGGGTGATGGTTTTTTACCAGACCGCCCGGATCATCGAACGGATAGCAGATCATGCTGTCGTGATTGCCAAAAGTCTCAGGCAGACAGATATGGAAGATATCACCCCGGAGACTGCGGATGCTATCAGGACAGCCTCTGAAGAGTCCATGCAGGTATTTGAGAAGAGCATTGCCACCTTCTTCTCCTATGATCTGAAAAAGGCAAATACCATCATCGAGTCGGTGTACCAGAACAAGGATACGTTTCATGCCATCAACACTGATATCCTGCAGCTTCCAACCGGGATTGCCATCTTCATCAGAAAAATTTCTGACAGTATCCGCAGGGTTGAGGAGTACTCGGCAGATATCGCTGAACTGGTGATCAATTACGAGATGAGCATGA
>CAZXRT010000112.1:6379-6930 GCA_964642535.1 uncultured Methanospirillum sp. | reverse complement strand
TACTTTTTCAAGCCGCGCATTATCCAGCTTTCGGGCACAAAGGACGTATTGTGATTCGTTGAATATACAAATCTAAGCTGAAAGGTCAAATTATGGGAAAGAGATTTTATCTTCAAACTTGGTTCATTGCCTTGTTAATTGCGCTGTGGCCAATTACGACTTTATTTCTTCCATTGATCATCTTGCCGATTATTGGCATTATTCTTTTGATACTGCAACTCAGGACAAATCCTTTTACGTACTTTTTCCTTTTGTTCTTCAGCTTTCTGCTTTTTTATCTGATCAATCATGTAGTGTCCCTATCTCTTGAGAATTGTCATCCGACAGCACCGACCAATCAGGATAAGGCAGAAAAAACAAGTCTTTTAAATCACTTTGATAGTATGATGCCAAAGTATAAATATCTTCAGATATAAAATAAATCCCAACCGGGTTTTTAAGCGCTGCAAGAATTCTTGAACAGAAGCTTATTTCCGTGATTTTTTTGGAAACATTGCTTGCTTTTTGAGTGATAATTAAATCAACTTTGCCAGCATTGCAGTCGTTTAACA
>CAZXRT010000112.1:0-6369 GCA_964642535.1 uncultured Methanospirillum sp. | reverse complement strand
AATCCAACGAATTCCCAATTCGGGCAAAGGGGAATCGTATCAGAGAATTGCTTCTTATGAAAAGTGATGTAATCATTATATTTCGTCTGGTTGAAATAACGAATGTATACTGCGACCTTAAAATGGTGTTTAGGCAATGGCATTTCACGTTTAATGCTTTTAAGCCATGCCCTGTGCTCCAAGATGCGCAGCTCTTGCTCTTTGTCACACGAAAATGAAAAATCGAATGAAGGCATTACTTCTAGTCCGATTTTCTCTTTCTCTTCAATCAATTCAGGCACGTACACCTCCGAATTTTTTGTTCATTCATACAATTTTACAAATGAAAGGTAAAGACATCAATAAACCATAGGTCATGTTCTTGACTTATGGTTTAGAAACGAGATGATATATCTGAATTATGTAATAACAAACCGACCATTTAATTAACTTTCAATTAAGTGTTATTGATTAAAAGTCCATAATTGAACATAACATTTTCGGAGGTTCAATCTATGGGTCTGAATTACTGCAAAATTGGTCGAAGAATTAAAGAAATTCGAAAGCGAAACCAATTGTCTCAATCAATGCTTTCGGAGTTGATTGATAAATCTCCTACCTACATTAGCTATATAGAAAGCGGTTGCAAAATTATGAGCCTGGAAACCTTTGTCCTAATAGCAAACGCATTGGAAATTCCAGGTGATTGGTTGCTTTCCGAGCAGATAAAGAGTGCTCCCAAAATAGCAAGTCAGGAGATAACCATGATTCTGTCTGACTGTACTGCTTACGAGCGACTCATCATTATCGATACGATAAAATCGTTGAAATCGAATTTGCAGAATCACAAATGCTTATTGAAACGCAGTAGCTTCTATTGAGCATTGCAGCTTGTTTCCTTCAAACACAGAGAATTTATTCGAAGTATACTTATAATATATGTTGACATGTATGAATATTTCGCTTACTATTTCTTCATAAGGTGGTGCTGCAACATGGCGATTACAACGAAGGAAAGCATTTTGAAGGTATTAGCCGCTTATAACCCATGGTGGAAAAGTGGAGCCGTAAATCCGAGTTTCTCCAAGTCTTACAAGAGATTTGCCTTTTATGAAGCGATGAAGCGGCTTCATCAGGAAGGTATCCGCCGCATCGTTATCCTAACTGGTACACGCCGGGTTGGAAAAACTACAATCCAGTATCAAATGATAGAAAGTCTTTTACAAGCCGGTGTATTACCACAGAAAATCGTTTTCATATCGATGGATCACCCCATGTTGAAACTAAGCGAATTTAGTGATATTTTGGAATGCTATCACGAAAATGTCTACGCCGATCAAGATGTCTACTACTTCTTTGATGAGGTCCAGTATGCTCAGGACTGGGATAAGTGGCTGAAAACGATTTATGATATGCAACCCAGCACAAAGGTTGTTGCAACAGGATCAGCCAGTCCAGCTTTGATGAAAGGCAACCAAGAGAGCGGTGCCGGACGATGGTCCGTTATTCAAGTCCCAACGATGTCCTTCTATGAGTACTGTGAGATATTAAACGTGGATCGCCCCGAGTTGCCAAGTAATCTGAAAATCACCCCGCTTCTCAACATGACGCAACAAGACCGAACAAAGATCATGATGCAGCTTTCAAAAGTGCAAAAGCACTTCAACAGGTATCTGCAAGTCGGTGGTTTTCCCGAGCTTGCTCTTGCAGACAATGACATGTTAGCGCAACAGGTCATGCGAGAAGACGTCGTTGATAAAGTTCTTAAGAGAGATTTACCCTCTCTGTACAACATTCGAAATGCGACGGAATTGGAACGGATATTCTTATACTTGTGCAATGTTTCTTCCGAAATTGTTTCTATCGAAGCGATCGCGAAAGAACTGAGCGGCGTGAGCAGACCGACTGTCGAGAACTATATTCGATATCTTGAAAGCGCTAACCTGATTTATCAGAGTTGGCCTGTCGATATGGCCGGAAAAAAAGTCCTTAAAGCAAGTCCCAAAATCTATATTGCTGATGCAGCGATTCGCAATGCTGTTCTGATGGATGAATCCTTTTTAACTGACCCGGTCGAGATGGGCAAGATTGTTGAAACTGCTGTATTCAAGCACGTAGCAGCTTTTTACTATCAGTTGGCTACATCGGTAGGCTACTATCGCGGGGGACGGAAGAACAAAGAAATCGACATCGTTGTGGATTATCCAAACATTAAAAACATATTGATTGAGGTAAAGTATAGAGAAAGCGCTCCAATCTCGGATGATGACGCAATATCGGAATTGTGTGGCGAAGCGTCTGCTGCTATTATCATTACGAAGAATGCAACTGATTATGGCGTGCATAATACAAAAGATGGGAAAAGCATGATTCGTATTCCGGCATTTGCATTCTTATACCTGTTGGGACATGCAGAGAAGAACGGATATAAGGTCATTGGCTAATAATATAGAAATATGAATCCTGATTGCGCCTTTTTTTCCACGCCCCGGGCGATTCATTTATAAAAATCTTGCACTAAGATTGCCTTGAAAACGAATCTGATTAGAAATTACAAGTAACCACGATCGAGATTTCGGAGGAATAAGAATGCCCACCCTTGAATGGATCGGAAAAGATAAAGTCATCAACCATCATCAGGACGTTGCATACCGTGTGCTGGAGCGTCGGTATAGCTACAGCGCCGAGGGGCAAACAGACGCGGACAACGGCAGCGGGAACATGATTATCCATGGTGATAACCTTGTCGCGCTGAAGGCATTGTTGCCGCAGTATGAGGGCAAGATCAAGTGCATCTATATTGATCCACCATATAACACGGGCAATGAGAAATGGGTGTACAACGACAACGTCAACGATCCGAAGATGAAGAAGTGGCTTGGGGATGTGGTTGGTCGAGAGGGTGAGGATTTGTCGCGCCATGATAAGTGGCTGTGTATGATATATCCTCGGTTACAATTACTAAAATGGTTTTTGACGGAAGACGGGGCAATATTTATTAGCATTGATGATAATGAGCTTTACAATCTGAAGTTGATTTGCGATGAAATATTTGGGTCATCGAGTTTTATAGCGAATATAATTTGGCAAAAAACATATTCTCCAAGAAATGACGCCAAAGGCATACCGTATGAAACAGATAGTGTCCTGGTCTACTCGAAAACAGCAACATGGATGCCTCAAAAGTTAGAACGCACCGAGGCAATGGAGGCAAGACACAGCAGTCCAGATAACGATCCAGTCGATTGGCAGTCAGGGGATGTTTCTGCTGCAGGAGCCGCTGATCATCAAGGAATGGTATACGCCATTCAACATCCGATCACAGGAAAGCTTATCTACCCATCTGCGGGAAGACATTGGAAGGATGAGCAATCTCAAGTCTTATCCGTTATGAACGAGTGGGCAGAATATGAACTTCGGGACATTCATGATGAGCAAAAGCGAGCATCGCTTTGCAATCTAGATGAGACTTCAGTACGTGCTGGTGTTTGCGCGATCATGCTGAAGATTCCTTTAAGTGAATCTCAAGTAAAAGCTCAACAAAGATATGAACATGGCAACTGGCCGGCTTACTATTTCACTGGAAATGGAAAAGGCGGGATCCGTTTTAAAAACCACAAGAAAACTGAAACAGGTAAGACATCAACAAATCTATGGATGTATGCAGATGTTGGACATACTGATGAAGCCAAGAAAGAGCTGAAGAGTATTTTTAACGGAATAGCCCCATTGGAAACGCCAAAACCAACAAGATTAATTAACCGTATTTTACATCTAGCTACCAATGCCGACTCAATAGTTCTTGATTCCTTTGCTGGCTCCGGTACCACCGCCCATGCCGTATTGAACCTGAATAAGCAGGATGGCGGCAATCGCAAATTCATCCTTGTCGAAACAGAGGATTATGCGGAAACCATCACCGCAGAGCGGGTTAAGCGCGTTATTCGCGGTTATGGCGAGGGTAACAGCGCGGTGGAAGGCACAGGCGGCGACTTCTCCTTCTATGAGCTAGGCGACGTTCTGCTCCTTGCAGACGGGAACCTCAACGAATCCGTTGGCGTGGATCGGATTCGCGCGTATGTGTACTTCATGGAGACAAAGCAGACCATCGGCGAGAAATCACCGGAAGAAAACGATTACTTCCTCGGGGCGCATAACCAGACGGCGTACTATTTTTACTATGAACCCGAAACCGTGACCACGCTGGATGATTCGTTTCTCGCAACCATCCGCACTCGCGCTGACGGCTATTTGATCTATGCGGACCGGCTGGCGCTGAGTGCCGATGACTTGCGAAAATACAACATCGTCTTCAAAAAAATTCCGCGCGATATTTCACAGCTGTAAGGAGATCGATCATGGAACTCAAGCGCTTTCAAAAGGATGTCATCGCCGATTTGACGCGATTCCTTGCGCTCCTTTCGGAGAAGCAGAATATCCCCAAGGCATACGAAGCCTTCTGGAACGAAAAGAACGTGCCGATCGGACTTTCCGGGCTCTCGCCGTATCGAACGGAGATTCCGGGCGTACCCGATGTATGCTTTAAAGTTCCGACCGGAGGCGGCAAGACCTTTATCGCCTGCAATTCGATCAAGCCAATTTTTGATGCGCTGCCGTATACGAAAGCAAAGGCTGTCGTTTGGCTTGTTCCGTCGGATTCCATTCTAGAGCAAACCTATAAGGCTCTGACAAATGCGGATCATCCCTATCGTCAACGCATCAATTCAGACTTTGGCAATCGCGTGGAAGTGTATGGGAAACAGCAGCTACTAAACGGACAAGACTTCAGCCCGACAACGGTGCGGGAACGGTTGTCTATCTTCGTGCTGAGTTATGATTCTTTCCGAATTAGCAAAAAGGAAGGACGCAAGGCTTATCAGGAGAACGGAAATCTCGCGCCATTTGCGCGCTATGCCAAACCGGAGCACAAACTGGAAGATGCGGATGATACCGCGTTGATTCAGGCCATCCGCTCGTTGGAACCTATCGTGATCGTGGATGAAAGCCATCATGCTACATCCGACCTTAGCTTGGAAATGCTGAAGAACTTCAATCCCAGCTTCATTCTGGATCTGACCGCAACGCCGAAATCGAACAGCAACGTGATTTCCTATGTCGACGCCGCTCAACTCAAGCGCGAAAACATGGTTAAATTGCCGGTCATTGTCTATAACCGGAAAACACATTCGGATAGTATTAAGTAATGATTTGACTCTTGTAGAGGGTACGCGCAAACGCGCTTACCTGCGTGCCTCGCGATCCAGTCCATGAACTGCTCGACGGGAATGGCGATTCGCTTTCCAATCTTCAGTGTCGGAAACCCCGGTCGCTTCGTCAGCTGATACGCAGTGTAGGCACTCACACCTAAATGCTTCGCCATTTCTTTTACATTCATTGCGATCTTATCCATGTCTACCTCCCAATCTGCAGCGACAATTGCGTTTCTCGCTACTACATGTAGTATATATGCGTTTTTCGCAATCGTCAATATGTTTTAATGAATTAATTGTTAATTTGCGCAATATTATTTTATTGTATTGCTCTTTGCGTTAATCGCAATTATAATAGCAATGAGGTGTAATGATATGTTTGGTGAACGATTAATTGAAATGCGAAAAGAAAAAGGGTTGAGTCAAAAAGAATGCGCCGCAGCCTTCGGCGTCGACGCATCCAAATATAACAAATGGGAAAACGAAAAGAACAGTCCGGACTACGAGACGGTGTGTCGGCTCGCGCAGTTTTTCAGCACTACAACGGATTATTTGCTTGGTAATTCAAATGTACGCCATTTGCCGGATCAGGTGGCGTTGCAGGACTGGCAGCGTGCATTACAAGCACAACTCATAAATTCATTACAATCATTTTATATGAAAAATTCTGATCTTCCGATTCCTGAGCTTGAAAAAGTGCTTCTGATCGGGATCCGCGCAGCTTTCCAAAAAATGCTGAAAGCAGCCAGTACTTTCATTGATTCAATCAATCAGCTCCCGCAACCGCTACCGGAGTTAGAAAGCTCAATCAACCAATTCTTACAGGTGTTTGATAATCTCAACATCGAAGACGGGTTGATGCTGGAGATTATTATGCGTGATGCACTTGAAAAGAACGTTCCGGGGTATAAGGAGTATAGGCACATGGTTGTCGAAGAGTGGGTTCGGCAGCAAGGTAGCGACAACTAGCATAGTCCTGGGCCCACAACATCCGGTGTATGGCATGCCTTATCGCATCTGATAAAACTCGAGCGACTTTGCTAGCCCTTTGTTGCGCATTGAATCATACATTATTCTTTCTACATCGTAATAGTGATCGCATAGTCATCCTTTGGCTTGCCTCGAAGCTCATCAGACCTATTCGTCAAAAATGATGAATAGCTTTCCCTTCGTTGAAGCC
>CAZXRT010000111.1:0-6937 GCA_964642535.1 uncultured Methanospirillum sp. | reverse complement strand
ATATCCATCTCAATATCCCCCGGGATATTCAATTTTTATCAGTCCCGGTCATATGCTGACTGAAGATACATATGGTGCATATCGGTATATTCTGATTCTCAATGCGATCATATCTTCGCTTATTATCTTTCCTGCATATGCAATTATTCAAAGGTTTACCAGTGGTTTGTACTCCTATACAGGTGCGTTATTAGTTCTGTTGTTACCGGCAATCACAGCTTCCAATCTGATGCTCATGAGTGAGAATCTTTTCACACTCATTGTCGTTCTTGCTCTATGGGTTTACATAAAATCAATTGATGAAAACAGAGTCTCCATCTATGATTATATTATCGGAATTCTATTGTTCATGGCTTTTTTTACACGAACAACAGGAATATCACTCATTTTGGGATATCTGGTAAGCTTTGGAATTCTTCTCTTTATGAATCGAAAATCAGAGATGAAATTTGTAATAGAGAAAAAAATGTGTGCAGGGATTGGCGCTACATTCTTGTTATACAGCCTCTGGTGCGTGAACCAGATTATATCAAAAGGAAATATTCCCGGCGGATATAATATTTCCCAGTATATTGGCCAGATTATTCAGACAATCATTCATAAACCGATATTATTTTTTCACACGTTACTTCTTGAAGGATACTATATACTAATTGCCTCATATGTGTTCTTTTTCTTATTTGCCATATACTGGATTTATTTAATAAACAAGGATATTAATCCAGAAAGTTTAAGTAATGTAGAAATTCGGGGATATTTTGCAGGCATCACATCATATATTCTCGTAACAGCAATATCTCTCTTTTCCATAGGAATTCTATTTATTTTTGGGATTATTCAGAATCAGACCCCTTATGTATACGGAAGATATGTTGATCCAATAATCCCAATCATCATCATTCTTGGAACAATTGGATTGGCAAATTATTCTAAATTTCATCCATTCGATATATTTTCCTGGAGAAAACCGATCATTCCAATAATTCTGGGGCTTATCATGGTACTAAGCCTGGTGATATCCATTCAACCATTACCAGAGCCGAACAACAACTCTGCCATCTATTTCTGGTATTCAATCCTTCCGGACAATTCATGGATGATCATAGCAATAATTCCGGTTCTCCTGTTTTCCCTCGTTTTTATTGCATCAGATACACGTTCCTCTCATCATTTGTTCATTCTCTTCTGTATAGGTATTGCGATTCTCTCTTCAATTCCAATAATTAACTGGCAAATCAATACATCATACGGATTTGCATCAATTCTTCAAATCAATGATGCAATCGAGCAGATCACATCAGAGAATGATGTTATCATCTGGGAAACCCCGGATTCAGATGATCCCTGGGACACAATCACCTATTATGCCTTAAAATATTGGAGGCAAAACCAGGTTGTCCGTGCGGATCTGGATTTCTATATGCAGGATGAGAAAAATCTCATGATCTCTTCCAAGGATAATGTTACAGGCAACTGGATTATTTCACGACAAAACTATCCATTAAACAGAACTATGGTTTTTGGAGGTTATTCATTATATAATATTGCAGGATAACTGGGATAACGAGCGAAATTTTTCTTAACCATTTTCATTATCCCCTTACAAGAATAATAATACCCGTGATTATCACACTAGCCCCAAGTATCCTTTGAAAACTCATATTTTCATGAAATATAAAATACGAAGCAATAAATATTATGACAAAGGTGAGAGCGATAAATGGGTACACAAAGGAAAGATCAGCCTGGGATAGGGCAATAAGCCAGAAAATTGTGGAAAGCCCATAACAGATGATTCCTCCGAAGACCCACGGGTTAAGTGCAACAACAAATGCAGAAGTCATCGAGAGTGAAGTGAGAGGACCAATTCCACTCATTCCCATTTTCCAGAGTATCTGGCCTGCCGAGGCAAAAAAAATCCCAATGAGGATAATTATGATAACATTCATCGCTGTATCCGTAATTTTTCTTCGATGCGATCCAGCTTTTTTGTCAGATAATCTATAATCAATCCCATTGAGGTTAACTGAAGTCCGAACAGAATAAAAAAACCGGATATCAGCGGGTAAAATTCATGAGTCAGATAATAATGCACTATCCGCTCATAAACACTGAATAAACCAAAAATCAGCCCGATTATGATGAATATCATTCCCGGAACAGAGATCATTTTTGCCAGGGGAGATGTCTCATGCCATCCTATCGATAGTAATGCCCGAAGCATTCGATATCCATCCCGTATTGGATGCAGTTTAGAGACACCGACCCGCTCACGGTATTCTATCGGCACCTCTACGATGTAATATCCCAATTTGGCTGCCCTGACAGTCATTTTAGTTTCAAACTCCAGACTTCTTGCCTGGACCTGCAGGGTATCAAACATGCTTTTTCGAAGAGCCCTCATACCGGTCTGGCCATCATGAATCTCCTTTCCACTGATATAGGTCGCAAGGGTTGAAAATATGGCATTTCCGAGGCGGTTAAAAAGGGGAATATTATGTGATTCAATCATCCGGGATCCGAGAACAAGATCTGCTCCATTCTGTAGTTTTTCGATAAAAACCGGGATATATCGTGCCGGATACGTACAGTCTGCATCAGTAAACACGATAATATCTCCGGTAGCATGGGCAACACCGGTGATCAAAGCCCCTACTTTTCCCTGGTTTTTTTCATGCCTGATGAGAGTAACCTTGCCATCAGTATACCGGGAAGCGATTTCATACGTGTGATCTGATGAACCATCATCAACAACAATGATTTCATCTGCGAAGGGGTAATATTCTTCAATCACCGGGCCTATCGCGTCTTCTTCGTTGAAAGCAGGAACGATCAGAGATATTTTCATCTGATTATCTCTGAAATGATCTTTTTCAGCCCTTCTTCGAGTTCAATCACAGGATTAAAGGCAAGCAGTTCTCTCGCCCGGGAGATATCGGGCAGTCGTCTCATCGGATCATCCTGGGGAAGAGGGCTGAATGTGAGAGAAGAGGATGAACCAAGGAGTCTGATGATCATTTCTGCCAGCTGCAGGACAGTATATTCATTCGGATTTCCGATGTTTACCACCTGACCGGCAAGTCCGGGAAGGCCTGCGAGTCGTAGCAGACCGGTTATCTGATCGGTTACATAACAGAAAGAGCGGGTCTGGGTTCCATCACCAAAGATGGATATCGGCTGATTGTACGCTGCCTGATCAATAAACCGGGGAATAACCCTTCCATAATGCCCGTCTGACCTCATCCGTGGTCCGTAGGTGTTAAAGATCCTGACTATCCGGATATCAAGGCCATACTGCCGATGATATGCCATACAATAGGCTTCGCCGGCTCTTTTTGCTTCGTCATAACAACCCCTGATCCCAAGTGTATTCACATTGCCGAGGTATGTCTCGGGAGTGGGGAATATCGCTGCCTGTCCGTATATCTCACTGGTCGATGTAAATAACAGACGTGAACCATATTTTTTTGCTATACCAAGGGCATTCATCGTGCCCAGAGTATTTGATTTCAGAATCTGAATCGGATAATGCTCAAATTCCAGGGGACTTGCCCGGGACGCAAGATGGCAGACCAGATCAATCTTCTCCTTGGGATCAAACGGCTGGGAAATATCATGCTCAATCCGGGTAAATCCTGGCTGGTGAAGGAGATGATCGGTATTTTCCGGTTTTCCGGAGGCATAATTATCAAGACAGAGTACCTGTGCACCTTTGTGGAGCAGGGTTTCACACATCCATGAGCCAAGAAATCCTGATCCCCCGGTCACGAGGACTTTTTTGTCCCAGTAGTCAATATCTTCTATTCCGGATAAAATCCGTGTCATATCAGTTGTCGTAGAATCTGATGTAGTCATTTTCTCACTCCTTCACAGACCTGGTTTTTCAGAACCGACATCAGGTCATCATGGAATTCTTCCCTGGATAATGCCAGTTCAAAAAAGGCAGTCATCCATCCGATCTTATCCCCGATATCATATCTTCGGCAGTTCGTTACCATTCCGACAGATTCAGATAATTTTTTTATTGCATCAGTGAGCTGAATCTCTCCGCCTTTTCCCGGTGTGGTATTTCTGAGCCTGGTGAAGATTTCGGATGTAAACAGATAACACCCGATAGCCCCGAGATTGGAAGGAGCATCCACGATAGCCGGCTTTTCGATGATATTGTGAATCCTGTAGAGATTATCAGATAATAATTCTCCATCAATAATTCCATAATCAGGGATCTTCTTTTCAGGAACCGGTTCGACAGCAATCACTGATTGTCCATATTTTTGATATGCATCAATCATCTGAGAGGTACAGGTCTTTTCCCCTTCCGGTGCGATGGTGATCGTATCACCCAGCAGAACGACAAATGGCTCATCATTGCAGTGTTTTTCCGTCAGGAGAATAGCGTCACCAAGTCCTTTTGGTTCCCGCTGCCTGATATAGTGGATGTTTGGAATATCGGCCAGGTCAATGTATGCCCCGGTTTTGTCTGATCCATTTTCGGGAGAAAATTTACTTTCAAGCTCGATACACCGGTCAAAATGGTCCTCAATCGCCCGTTTGTTCCTCCCGGTGATGATGATGATATCATCAATCCCGGAGGCCACAGCCTCCTCCACAACATACTGGATGACCGGCTTGTCTACCACCGGAAGCATCTCTTTCGGCTGAGCCTTGGTGATAGGAAGGAACCGTGTTCCAAGGCCAGCTGCAGGAATAACAACTTTCCGAACCGGTTTTGTCATGATTACCAGCAGACCCCTTCGATTCCGCCACAGGAGAGAATTCTTCTCCCTTCGATGATGACCCGGGTTTTCATTCTGTCAAATTCTGAATGAATCCGGGAGAATTCCGGCCATTCTGTCAGAATAAGGCAGGCATCTGCATTATCAAGCGCTTCACCGGCTGTTTGTGCATACGTAAGGTCAGGGTAAATCTGTTTCATCGACTCAGTTGCCATGGGGTCATATGCAGAAATTACTGCCTCGTGACTCAGGAGAAATGATATCACCGGAATCGCCCGAGAATCACGGACATCATCAGTATTATCCTTAAATGCCAGGCCCAGAACAGCAATTTTTTTCTTTGCCAGTGGACCTGTCCTCTCAATGAGGAGCTGGACGATACGGCCTGGTTGTTGTTCATTCACTGATATCACCGATTTCAGAAGAACCGGATCCTCTCCGTTCTTTTCAGCCAGCCGGATGAGCGCCATCACATCCTTGGGAAAACAACTCCCACCAAATCCCAGACCGGCATTAAGAAAATGAGGATTAATCCGGTGATCAAGGCCCACCCCTTCCATCACTTCATACACATTGATTCCAAGACGTTTGCAGATATTTCCGATCTCATTAGAGAAGGAAATTTTCATCGCGAGGAATGAATTTGACGCGTATTTTATCATCTCTGCTGCAGAAAGTGAAGTCCGGATAATCGGAGCCTTCATCCCGGCATATGCCCCCTGCACGACTCCGATTGCCTTTTGTGAATTTCCGCCGATGACGATTCTGTCAGGATTAGAAAAATCTGCAATCGCCCTGCCTTCGCGCAAAAATTCCGGATTCATACAAAAACCTAAGGATTCTTCATCTCTTCCGGAAGAGTGGAGGACTGCAGGAAGTACCACGGTTTGGGTGGTTCCGGGAGGGACCGTGCTTTTTACCGTGATAACCTGATACTTTTGCGAAGAAGAGATTGCCTTGCCGATAGCTTCTGAGGCTTTCGAGAGATACTCAAGGTTCGCTGAACCATCAGGCCGCGGAGGAGTTCCCACACAGATAAAAAAAAGATCTGAATCTTCAATCGAATGATAACCAGACTGGGCAGACAGGTTTTTGCCGATGGTATTTTTCAAAATTTCTTCCAGGCCCTCTTCATAGATCGGAGGAATGCCTTTTTGAATCTGGTCAACTTTTCCTGGATCAATCTCAATGATTCTGACGACGTGACCACGATCTGCAAAACATGCCGCTGTGACAAGTCCGACATATCCTCCTCCCACTACGGTAATTTCCATCTCTGATTATCCTCTGCAAGAGTTACTCCTCATACGTTATTCTTTATTACAGATAAAAGGAGCAATCAGAACAGAAATACGGTCCATCTGAATAGACACACAATGAAAGAAGCCTGAAATGCTATTTAACGATCTGCCGGGATATGAACTGCAAAACAGATAGAAAAGAACAGACGGGTAAATACGAGAACTGCTTTAATCAGAAGAAAAAAGAGAGTTTAGCCGAACAGGGCACCGAGCCCTGCCATTCCACTCTCTTCTTCTGCCTTCTTGTCTTCCTTTGCCTCAGGTTCATCTGCTGCGGCTGCCGGGGCAGCTGCTGCGGGTGCTGCAGCGGCGATGGCGACCGGTGCTGCGGCTGCCTTGCTGATGGCGTCCTCAATGTCGACACCGTCAAGAGCTGCCACGAGGGCCTTGACACGGGATTCGTTCACAGCGATACCAGCGGCAGAGATGACTGCCTGAACAGCGGACTCGTTGATCTCCTTTCCTGCCTTGTGGAGGAGGAGTGCAGCGTAGATATACTCCATATTTGTTCACCTAATTGTTTTATATGATTTCAATTCTCGTTCGTTTCACTGTACCACAGTCTGAAGGGCCATGGCCTGGGACTGTGCTTTACCGATGATCGCATCGATTACATCTTCACTGGCGACAGCAGCCTCAATTGCAACGCCCCGTGCTTCACGAACTGCTTTAATAAGCAGGTCAGATGCAGTATCCCGGGTTGGGATTGCAGCGTTGAGTGAGAGGTTGAATGCCTGTGATGCCGCCTTGATGATGTTATTGTAGAATGCGACTTCGTCGATCGCGAGGACATCTGACTCGTAAACGGTTCCTTCAAAGAAGGCTGCCTGCAACATCAAACCAACATCCATCGGTTTAACATCAAGCTTGGCAAGTGCGTCTGCGAGTTTTTTGTTGATC
>CAZXRT010000110.1:0-6982 GCA_964642535.1 uncultured Methanospirillum sp. | reverse complement strand
CTGATCTCTGCCATCTTCCGGTGGAACGTAATGGCTGCGATCTCTTTACTGAAGATAAAAACCAGGAGAATGATTGTGCAGGTGATGAGGCACAGCCCGTAGATCTCTTCCCGGTACAGGGAGATCACGTTTCCGTACAGCAGGGAGCTGGCATCAAACCCGCGTCCTGCGGACTGCATCAGGGATATGAAGAAGATTGCAACCGCCATCATCGTCCCGAAGAGAACTCCCAGGGTCGTATCGGTATGCATCCGTGTCCGGTAACTGAGCGGGCCCATGATCAGTGCTGTCAGAATACTCATCCCGACCGCAGAGAGCATCATGGGAAACCCGAAGAATGATCCGGCAGCTCCTCCGGCAAATGCAGCATGGGACATCGTGAACCCGATGGATGAGATGTTCATCTGGGTGATCAGGACGCTGAGGATTGCGCACCCGACCGAGGCAAAGAACATCGCCTCAATGGCATGGCAGAGTATATTGTTTGGAATAAGGAATTCGAGCATTACCCGGCCACCGGAGCCGAACGGATCAGATCAGCAACCGTATCTGGCCGGGAGACAGTATTGAGAATCATCCGCCCGTTCTGCATCACAATGACCCTGATGTCACGGTCAGGCAGGCTGTCAAAAGCATGGGAGACCATCATGACCAGAACCCCGGAGTCACATATTCTGCACAGAATGGAAGATACTTCATCGCGGGTTGTGAGATCCAGGTTACTGTAGGGTTCATCAAGGAGCAGGACTGATGGTTTTTTGGCCAGGTTATGGGCTATCAGAACTTTCTGCTGCTGTCCGCCAGAGAGTTTACCGATAAGTTCATCCCTGAGATGAGCAATTCCCATGATCTCCATCGCATCGTCTGCAGCTTTCAGGTCTTCTCCAGTCTCGCGCCGGAACCATCCGATTCTGCCGTATCTTCCCATTCTGACCACTTCCTCCACGGTGTAAGGGGTAAAGGGATGAAAATCAAAGTTCTGGATAACATACCCGATACTGCACCGGGCTCTGGCAGCCTCGCGGGGGATACCCTTTCCGCATACTGTGACACTGCCTTGTACCATGGGAAGGAGTCCGGTTATTGCTTCGAGCAGGGTTGTCTTTCCAGCCCCGTTCGGCCCGCCGATGACAACAAATTCTCCTGCGCTGATCTCGAATGAGACATCTTTAATGACCGGACAGTCAGCCCCTTCATAGGTTGTCCAGACGTTTTCCAGGTGAACCAGGCAATCCTTCCTGCCGCAGGTCACAGGTCATCAACCCGGAAGAGTTCTTCATCTGGGAGGTGATAGAGGGATTCTGCATACCGCTCAATAGTGAGTTCATAATCAGGATCATTCTGGTTAAGGGCCCTGAGCGGGAGTGGTGTCAGCCTGATTCCTTTTCCATCTGTTGAGAATGTGCATGAGACGGTTTCAGACTTGACAACCTCGATATTTCCCTTCCCGAGTGTGCAGCCACTCCCGATCTGGACTCCGTCAGCAAGGCAGGATTGTGGAGTTATGCCTGAACAGAAGACCTGCGCCTGTAAATTGAACGGGTCGGTATCCAGTGTCCTGAGTGCATAGCGGCCCATGCGGTATCCGAGAACAATATAGGGCCCGAGGTGGCCGTGGAAACGGGCGAGGTCCTGGATTGAATAATCTCGTGGAATTTCCATATACTGACAATGGTCGTGCCATTTCATGATGATCAGTATTCAGCGGATAATACTAAAATAATGTTCATATGAATATGTGAATATAGTCTGAAAACCAGTCTTCTGAAATGAGAAATGATACCATGACTACCTCACCTCTGTCACAAGAACACGAGCACTATCTTTCGATGGCAGCTTCGTATGATTCGCGGATTCCGGCGATCCTCCCGATGGACCATCTCTTCTTTGCGCAGGCTCTCTCCTTCATCCCGTCATCTGCACGGACCCTTCTTGAGCTCGGGTCCGGGACCGGGTATGCCACAGCCCGGGTTCTCGCCCGCCATCCTGGCATCAGGATCCATGCGATCGACCATGCTCCGGAGATGATCCGGTGTGCCAGGGAAAAATCCGGATTGGAAACCGTTTCCTTTTATGAACAGGACATCAGGGACCCCTGGCCAGGGCAGGGGTATGATGTGATCATGACCACGCTCTGTCTCCACCATATCCCGCAGGATGATCGGATGATCCTTCTCAGGAGGATATATGAGCAGCTACCTCCCGGGGGAGTTTTTATCTGCGGGGATATTATCAGGCCCGAAGACAGGAGGGCTGAAGATCTGTATCGGAAGCGGTGGATCCGGCACATGGAGGATGAAGGGATGTCAGACCAGGAGAGAGAGACCATCCTCAGATCACGGGATGCAAATTATGATGATATGGAGACGGTGGAGAGTTTTCCTGCAAAATTAAGAGATTCCGGGTTTTCCCTGGTGCTGATGCCATACCGGCATGAGATCTCGGCGGTGTTTGTGGGATATCGCGATCTCGGATTCCAATCCTGAAATCCGCTCCCCTGTTTTGAACCAAAAAAATTATGCGGTTTGTTTCAGGAAACAGGGCATACAGATCCTCTTTCCGTCATGGACCTGCGTCTTTGCATCAGCCACCATCTCCCCACAGCACTCACAGGGAATCGACTGGAATATCCTGGCTTTCTCCGGGGGTTTCATCGAGACCTCCTCGATTCTGATCACTTTTTCCTGCGGGGCTGCCAGAATGGCCTCTGATGTCTCTTTCATCATTGAATAGAACCGGTCCCTCTCTTCCTGCGTTGCGTTTCCGGAGAACACCTTTGGCCTGAGTTCATCCATCTCCGGGCGCCTTGGCATAAACTCTTCAAGACAGGTGGTGACCCTTACTGCCCGATCACTCCTGCGGCAGTAGAACGAAAAGACATGCTTGCCGTAATCATGGATGATGAGGTTTCCCTTTCCGGCAGTACAACCGGTGACCACCTGGATGGCATCAACACCACAGGCATTGGTCTCTGCGATGGCTACCAGTTCTTCATCTTTCGGACGGGAGACTCCCAGTGCATTCATGGCAGCAATGGCAACCCGGTACCCGCTGGACAGACCCGGGCAGATATGGCCATGGAATTCTGCTGCTGTGTCAAACGATGCATACTCTGGTTTCTTTTCATGGTTGTGGTAATTTGTTTCGCACATATCTGTTACTCCTTAAGAGGCCCGGGGACTCATCACTTCCGGATGGTGCCCGGGGATAAAACATCTGACGCCTTCGATCATTCCCATCAGAACCGGCAGGCCATAGACCTCTTCGATCACCTGCGGGGTGACATCCTCGGATCTTCCTTCAAAATGGATCTCCCCTCCTTTCAGGAAGAGAAACCGATCGGCATACCGGAATGCCTGATTGAGATCGTGCATCGTCATGATTGCTGCGATTCCGTGTTCACGGACAATTCCGGTGATTGTTGTGAGGATATCCACCTGGTTTTTCAGATCCAGGCTGCTGGTCGGCTCATCGAGGAGCAGGATTCTGGGTTCCTGTACCAGTGCCCGTGCGATGGCAACTTTCTGGAGTTCTCCACCGCTCATCTCGTCAATATACGAAAGCCTGAGGTGGTTCATGGAGAGACGGGAGAAGACGGCATCCACGATCTGCAGATCCCTCTGGGCTACGTCCCACCCGATGTGCGGGCGGCGTCCCAGGAGGACAGCATCAAAAGCCGTGAGCCTGCCGGTCTCAACCCGCTGGGGAACGTATCCTGCCCGTCGTGCAATCTCAAGGGTATCAAGGCTGTCAATATCAGCCCCGTCAAGGAAGATTTTGCCGCCAGCTGGCTTGATAATCCGGTTCAGGCATTTGAGCAGGGTCGTCTTTCCAACCCCGTTCGGTCCGAGAATGGCTAAAATCTCCCCGTGATTCACTTCTAGTGCCACCCGGCTGAGCACCTGGTGATTCCGGTACATAAACCGGAGTTCCCGGGCATTCAGGATCATCGGCGGTACCCCCTGATTATCAGATAGATGAACACGGGAGCTCCCATGAAGGCTGTTAATACCGCAACCGGGAGCACGTACGGAGCTACGATGATCCGGGCCATCGTATCTGATGCCAGGAGAAGAATTCCCCCCATCACACAGGACCCGGGAACCAGGTACCGCTGGTCATCACCAATGATTCGCCTGACCATGTGGGGACAGACAAGTCCCACAAATCCGATAACTCCCAGGAATGCGACAATGACCGCGGTTATCATGGCAGCAATTGTCATGCCAAAGAGCCGGATTCGCTCAACCCGGATTCCAAGGCCCTGTGCAGTTTCGCATCCGGCATCAATTGCATTGTAATTCCATCGGTTTGCCATAAAATACACCGTAGAGAGAGTGACCAGCAGTGCCATCAGGCCGAGTTCAGACCAGCTGGCCCGTCCGACATCACCGAATGTCCAGAATACCACCGCTGCCAGCTGGGTATCTGATGCAAAGTACTGCAGGAACATGGTTCCGGCAGTAAACACGGAGGAGAGGGCAACACCGGTAAGCACCATCACCTCCGGGGAAGCACCCCGGATTTTTGAGATCATCAGGATGATGGCAGTTGCTACCATACAGAAGAGAAATGCCATGATCGTGGTGATATACGGGTTGTTGATGGTGATTGCACTGGCGACTGTGGAATGAATCTGCCCGGTGCCCAGGAGGATGACCGAGACAGCGGCCCCGAACGCACCTGCATTGGAGATACCCAGGGTGAACGGGGATCCGAGCGGGTTTCTCAGGATTGACTGCATGGCAACACCGGCAACGGAAAGCCCGATCCCCGCAACGATGGCGGTAAGGGCCTGTGGAAGCCGGATATTCCAGATGATGGTATCCCATTTATGATTGATATTCTGTCCAAGAAGGGTGAGCAACACGTCATAGGGAGGAATTGCAACTGCTCCAACTGATATCGAGAGGATAAGAAGGAAGAAGAGCAGTACAATTCCGACTCCGATACAGAGGATCTTTACCCTGACGTACCTGAGGTAATCAGCCGGCAGCTTTCCGTCAGCAAAGTGCATGCCGGCTCCTGACAAAAATTGAGGGAATGAAGGATGATATCATGCCCGCTTCAGAGAGTGAGCCGGGTCATTCCCAGGTTCCTGTACTGCGAGTTGATCTCGCTGAGTGGGGATGATCCCAGGAACCGGGTCATGATCTCATCAGCCTTTGCCTCAGGATCGACATCTGCAAACTTCTCCGGATAAACGGTCTTTCCAATGAAATAGGCATCTGCAAGAACATTCTCATAGTTCGTGCTGTAGAAGTTGTACGGAAGAACTCCATACACCTTTCCTTCTTTCACGGCTTTGAGTCCTGCAAGGGTCGGGTCGGTTTTCAGTTCTCCGATTCCTCCTTCGTTGTCATTCTGGATTGTTCCGATATCCATGAAGAGGAAATCAGGATCCCAGTCTACGAGGGCTTCTTTGGCGACATCGGCATGCAGCGTTCCCATCTTTCCTGCGACATTCTTCACATGGGTCCAGAGGAATGGCGGGTAGGCAGGTTCGGTTGAGATGATCCCGTGTGCTCCTGCGTAACTGACTCCCCCGACATATGCAGTTTTCTGCTCTGCTTCAGGAATATCAGCGGTTCTGGCCTTCAGATCCGCGATGGTCTCTTCGATATATGAGATCAGATCTTCAGCACGCTCACTCTTCCCGGTAATTTCTCCCATCTGGCGGAGGGTTGCAACCATTTTGGCCTGCTCTTCATCAGAGACGAGTGATCCGTACGGAACCAGAACGACAGGGATGCCGGTCTTTTCCGTCAGTTCATCCCCCTCTGCTGCACCGGAAGTGCCGATTTTGAAGATGAGTTCCGGACTGATTTCGATGATCTTTTCTGGATCATCTTTTCCCCTGAACTCTCCGATAAGCGGAAGATCTTTGAATTGCGGGTTAAGGTGGGCATATCCCCTGGCATCCATCTTCTGAGCTTCTTTTTCAATGCTGTCAACACCGACCACGAGATCCTGGGCTCCCAGGTATGTCAGGTACCGCAGACATCCGGAACCTGAACAGATCACTTCTTTGGGCTCTGCAGGGATGGTTACTGACCGGGCAAAACCGTCAGTGATCGTCTTTTCTGCTCCGGCAGCATCAGCTGCCATACAGGCCGGAACTGCCAGAAATCCCAGCAGAACAAGCCCGATTAGACTCAGGTATGAGATTGTTTTCATGTGAATTCTCTAAATTTTTTGTTTCTTTCCAGGGATGCCTTCAGAGCATTCCGAGAATTTTATACGGGTTGTTTCCCGCGGTTTTCAGTTTTGTCAGTTCTGCTTCATCAACAGAAAATTCCTTGAGCGTCTGAATCACTGATTCAGGTGAATCGACATACTCCATCATGCCAATATCCTGGATGAGTTTAGGCGCCCATGCAGGTCCGGTCCAGTTTGCCACTCCGAGTTCCTCGCTGATCGAATCAAAATCAAATCCGAGTGCAATACCGGTTCCCGTCTTTGCTGCATCATTCCATCTGATGATGATGCCTGCAGGACGAATGGCGTATTTTGCCTTGATGGCAGCTTCGTCTTCAGGACTGAGCACCATCACGAACATGCTGTTTTTGCCCGGGGTGCTGTCCCAGATCATCTGGTATGCATCTTCCTTGCACCAGTTCGGGGATCCGATGTCAATGTAATTCTCTGACGAGTTCGTGATGGGAAGCACCTTTTCCACGTATTTTGTGATCATGTACCCGCTCGTAACTCCGGGACAGAGGTGGTCATGGAATGCGGCGGCGTTCATGAAGTCATACGAGGCTCCCGCAGCCCAGACATTGGAAAGCCCGATAAGAGAGAACTCATTCCCGCTGAATTTCTTCTTATTGAAGGTTGCATTCCCGTCGTCCGGATGCGCAAGCAGGGTGTCAAGATCGACCATCATCAGGGATACCTGGGAGAATACCTTGTCTGCAGGAAGGGCAGCCCTTTCCTGTGCAGACAGGGAATATGTGACTGGGTCCACGTCCATATATGCTGC